>JAYRQX010000585.1:0-2180 GCA_041910415.1 Acetobacteraceae bacterium
GCCAACTCAACGCCGCGCGCCTGCCCGCGGGCTACCCGCAATTCTTCACGCGCGGCGAGGGCGGGCGCGTCTGGGATGCGGATGGGCGCGGCTATGTGGACCTGATGTGCAGCTGGGGTCCGATCGTCCTCGGGCACAACGATCCGGTGGTCGAGGAAGCGGCGCGCCGCCAGGCCGCGCTCGGCGATTGCCTGAACGGGCCCGCCCCGGTGCTGGTGGAACTCGCGGAAAAGCTGGTGGCACGCGTCCCCCACGCCGACTGGGCGATGTTCCAGAAGAACGGCACCGACGCGACCACCACCTGCGTGACCATCGCGCGTGCCGCGACCGGGCGGCGGACAGTGCTGATGGCGAACGGCTCCTATCACGGCGCGCTGCCCTGGTGCACGCCGATGCCGCTCGGCACGTTGCCCGAGGACAAGGCGCATCAGATCCGCTTCACCTACAACGACGCCGAGAGCCTGCACCGCGCGGCGGAGCAGGCGGGGCCGGACCTCGCCGCGATCCTGCTGACGGGCTTCCGCCACGACAATGTCGTGCCGCAGGAATTGCCGAGCGCGGAATTCGCCAGGGCCGCACGCGCGATCTGCGATGCGCGCGGTGCCGCGCTCATCATCGACGATGTGCGGGCGGGGCTGCGGCTGCATCGCGGCGGCAGTTTTGAACGCGTGGGCGTGCGCCCCGATCTCTCGGCCTGGAGCAAGGCGATCGCGAACGGTCACGCGCTCGCGGCGGTGACGGGCAACGAGGCGTATCGGGAGGCCGCGTCGAAGATCTTCGTCACGGGCTCCTTCTGGTGCGCCGCGGTGCCGATGGCGGCGGCGATCGCGACGCTCGACCGGCTCGATGCGCTCGACGCCATCGCGCATATGGAACGCCTCGGCGCCAGGCTGCGGGCGGGGCTGGGCGCCCTGGCCACGAAGCATGGCGTCGCGCTCCGTCAGAGCGGCCCGGTGCAGATGCCCCTCTTCCTGTTCGATGACGATCCGGACTTCAGGAAAGGCTTCGAATTCTGCCGCGTCGCGCTGCAGAACGGCGCCTTCCTGCATCCCCGGCACAACATGTTCCTCTGTGCCGCGCACACCGATGCCGATATTGCAGAGGTGCTCCACGCCGCCGAATGCGGTCTGCGCGCCGTCGCGAGCCTGGGTTGATCCGGCGCCGTACTGTCGGCTTCTGGTGCAGGGTCAGTCGGCGAGCGCAGCCAGAACCCTGGCGAAGCGCGCCCGTACGTCGTCGAGCCCCAGCACGCCCCCATTGACCCGCCGGCGCAGCGCGACGATGTCGCCGTCATCGGCCAGCGCGTTGCAGCCATGCGCGTTCCACCACCAGGCGGCGCTGCGTGCGGCGCCCTCGCGGGTCTCCATCCAGCGCGGCAAGGCGCTGAGCGGCACGCCAAGCGCAGCTCCGGCAGTGCGGTAGTTCTCGCGCCCCGTCACCTGGATCAGGCCCCGCCCGCGGAACAGGTATCCGTCGCCGCTGCCGGCCGGGCCGTTGCCCATGCGTCCGCCATAGGCACGCTCGGCGATCGCGCGCTCATCCGCCGGATGGTCCGGCGTGCGGCCCCAGCGGCGCGCATCCTCCGCCTCAAAGCGGTGCGGCCAGATGCGCATCAATCCTTCGGCCGAGTGGTTCAGATTCTCGACAACCCGCGTCAGGTCGCCGCTTTCATGCAGCACGGTCGCAAGGAAATGCGCGAGCCTTGGCCGGGTGGTGATGGCGTAGGCGCGGCACGCGTCATCGAGCGCATCGGCCCAGGCGCCGGCATCCGCAATGCCGAGCCGCGCGAGCGACGCCGCGCCGACATGGGTCTCAGCTCCCGCAGGCAGGGCCGACGGCGGTTGCGGTCGCGCGAAGAGACGGCCGATCGCGCTCCACACGGCGTTCATGGCAGGAGCACCTCGCGCACCCGGGCAAGCCGCCCGGCGCAGTCCTCGCCGCGCTCGTCGAGCGCCACGACGTAGTCGGCGAGCATGGCGTCATCCGCCCCCGCGCCGGGCACCGCGGGCCGGGCCTGGCATGCCAGCAGGCTGGCCGGAACCACCTGATGCGGCGGCGCGCAGCCCATCAAGGGCAGCGCGGACAGGAGCAGACGCGGCGCAAGCCGTTCCATTGGGCACCTCTCGGATGTGGGTTCGGATCGCGGCGGAGCGGGTCGCGCGCGCCGTGGCGTCGGCCGC
>JAYRQX010000586.1:0-9665 GCA_041910415.1 Acetobacteraceae bacterium
GATGATGACGTAGGGAATGCCCGTCACGCCATGCGCGAGCGCCACGCCCGCGAACCGGTCCAGCAGGTCGAGCGGGCCGAAATAGCGGTAGAGGCCGATGGCATAGACGATGGAGGGGATGATGATCGGCAGCAGCATCAGCGCGCGGATCAGGTCCGTCGAACGGCGCGAGATGCGCCAGCAGCCGATGGCGCAGAGCGTGCCGGCGCTGACGGAAATCACCGTCGCGGCGAGCGCGATCAGGAAGGATTGCCAGATGGAGCCGAGCCATTCGGGGGAGGTCAGCACCGTCGCGAAATGGCGGAAGCTGATGCCGTTCTGGGGCAGGGAGAGGAAGCGCTGGTCGGTCAGCGCGACCGGCACGACGATGCTGATCGGCAGCAGCAGGTAGATCGCCGTGGCCCAGGCCAGGCCGCGTCCGAACAGGCCAGGGCGGTAGGCGCCGTCCATCGCCTCAGCCCCCCGCGCCGAACAGGCGCCGCAGGTCCACGACGCGGGAGAAGATGGCGAGCGTGACCAGGATGGAGACGACGAGCATCGTCGCCATCATGGTCCCCAGCCCCCAGCGGATGAGATCGAGGATCTGCAGCCCGATCCATTCCGCGACCATCAGCGTCTTGCCGCCGCCGAGGATCGCCGGGGTGATGTAGAAGCCGAGCGAGAAGATGAAGACCAGCACGCCCGCGGCGATCACGCCGGGCAGCGAGAGCGGCAGGAAGACGCTGCGGAAGACGAGCGCGCGGGAGGCACCCATGCCGCGCGCCGCGGCCAGCAGCCGCGGATCGATCTCCCGCATCGAGGCCAGCATCGGCAGCACGGCGAAGGGCACCATGTAGTGCACCATGCCGACAATGATGCCGAACTCGTTCCAGACGAGTTCGAGCGGCTCGGAGACGATGCCTGACCCGGTGAGCCAGTTGTTGATCAGCCCCTGCCGTCGCAGCAGCGTGACCCAGGCGAAGGCGCGGACGAGGACGGAAATCCAGAGCGGCACCAGCACCGCCATGAGCCACCAGGCCTGCGCACGGGGCGTGGCGAGGGTGATGGTGTAGGACAGCGCATAGCCCAGGAACAGCGCCAGCGCCGTGGTGATGGCGCTGATGCGCAGCGTCGTCAGGATGACGCGCTGCACGCTCTCGCTGGTCAGCAGGCGTTCGTAATTCGCAAGGCCCGGCTCCGGCTCGGTGAAGGAAATCGCGAGCACCTGCACGATGGGCGCGATGTAGAAGGCGGCGAGCAGGAGGAAGGCCGGCGCGATCAGCAGCCACCAGCCACGCTGCTGCGCCGCCGCGGTCACGCCGCGTCCTCCGCGACCGGGACCGCGGCATCTGCGGACCAGGCGAGGCGCACCGCCATGCCATCCTGCGGCGCGATGGGCGCGCGCCAGGCGGGAAGCGCCACGCGCAGCTCGCCGAGGCCCTGGACCATGACGCGGAGCGAAAAGCCGGCGCCAAGGTAGGACCAAGCGGCGATGGTGCCGGCGACGCTGTTGTCCGCCCCGCCATCGGCCAGCGTGATCTTCTCCGGACGGAGCGAGAGCAGCATCGACGCGCCCGCGGCCAGCGCCCCGTCCGGCACCGCCTGCACGATGGTCTGGCCGCCGACATCGAGCATGGCGGTGCTGCCTTCGACGCGCCGCACCGTGCCCGCGAGGAAGTTGGACTTGCCGAGGAAATCGGCCACGAAGCGCGTCGCCGGGCGTTCATAGAGCGCGCCGGGCGCGCCTGCCTGCACCAGCTTGCCATGATTGAGGATGGCGATACGGTCCGACATGGACAGCGCCTCCTCCTGGTCGTGCGTCACGTTGACGAAGGTGCGGCCGACGCGGCGATGCAGCGCCTTCAGCTCCTCCTGCAGCTCGGCCCGCAGCTTCTTGTCGAGCGCGGAGAGCGGTTCGTCCAGCAGCAGCAGGTTGGGGTCGAAGACCAGCGCGCGCGCCAGCGCCACGCGCTGCTGCTGGCCGCCGGAAAGCTGTTTCGGGAGCCGGTCCGCGAAGGGCGCGAGCTGCACCAGGTCCAGCGCGGCGCGCACCTTCGCGTCGCGGTCGGCGCGCGAGAGGCCGCGCACGCGCAAGGGAAAGCCGACATTCTCGGCGACGCTCATGTGCGGAAAGAGCGCATAGCCCTGGAAGACCATGCCGAATTCGCGCTTCTCCGGCGGCAGCGGCGTGATGTCGCGCCCATCCAGCCGCACGGTGCCTTCGCTGGGATGCACGAAGCCCGCGACCATCATCAGGATCGTCGTCTTGCCGCTGCCGGACGGGCCCAGCAGCGTCAGGAACTCGCCGCGCTCGATGCCCAGCGAGACGCTGTCCACGGCAACGAAGGCGCCGTAGCGCTTGGTCATGCCCGCAAGCGACAGCGCGTGGCCGGCATCGCTCACGTGCGGTAGTCCGGCTGCTCGCGATCCAGCTTGCGGCGAAGCGCCTGCCAGGGGAGCCAGCCCTTGGTCGGGCTGTCCGCGAACTGCGCCCGCGTGCGGCGCACGACGCCAGGGGGCGGGATGTCCAGCGGCACACCGGAGGATTGCGCGGCGAGCTGGATGCGGCAGGACTGCTCCAGATACCACATCCAGTAGAACGCCTCGGCCACCGTGCGGCCGACCGTGAGCAATCCATGGTGGCGCAGGATCATGCAGGGCTTGCTGCCGAGGTCGCGCACCAGCCGCTCGCGCTCGGAGAGATTGTCGTCTGCGGCGATGCCCTCATAGCCATGGATGGCGACACGGTCCACGAACTCGATCGACATCTGGTTGAGCGGCAGCAGCCCGCCGCTCTGCGCCGCGACCGCCATGCCGGCCAGCGTGTGCGTGTGCATCACGCAGCGCGCATCGTCGCGGGCGCGGTGCACGGCGGAATGGATGACGAAGCCCGCGGGGTTCACGGGCCAGCTCGTCTCCTGCAGCGGTTCGCCTTCCGCGTCCACGACGACCAGGCTGCTCGCGGTGATCTCCTCGAACAGCAGGCCGTAGGGGTTCACCAGGAAGCGATGTCCCGGGCCCGGGATGCGCACGGAAAGATGCGTGAAGACCAGGTCCGTCATGCCGTAATGCGCGATGAGCCGGTAGGCGGCGGCCAGGTCCTCTCGCAGCTCGCGCTCGCTCGGTGCGCGGTCCGGGTCGGGGCGGACGGGTGGGGGCGGCAGGGTCATGTCAGTAGCCTCGCACCGGATCATAGACATTCGGCAGCGCCTCGCCGCGCTCATGCGCCGCAATGGCGGCCACGACGTAGCGCGCCCGGTCGCGGCGCGACGGCGTGCTGGCGACATGCGGCGTCACGATCAGCTTCGGGTGCGACCAGGCCGGATGGCCGTCCGGCAGCGGCTCCGGGTCGAAGACATCCAGCACGGCGCCGGAGAGGCGCCCGGACTCCAGCGCCGCCAGGATGTCGTCCAGCTTCTGCTGCACGCCGCGCCCGGCATTCACGAGACCTGCGCCCTCAGGCAGCTTCGCCAGCAGCGGCGCGCTCAGGATGCCCCGGGTTTCCGGCGTCGCGGGCAGCAGGCAGACCAGCACGTCGCAGCGCGCGAGGAAGGCGTCGCGCTCCGTCGCGCCCGCGAAGCAGGTCACGCCCTCCACGATCTTGCGCGAGCGCGACCAGGCCACCACCGGAATGCCGAGGCCCCGCAGCATCGCCGCCGTGCGCGTGCCCATGGCGCCGAGGCCCATGATGCCGACCGTCTTTTCGGATGCGTTGAAGGGCATCTCGAAATAATCCCACCGCGCCGCCGCCTGGCCGATCGCCATGCGTCGCGCATCCTTCAGCAGCGACAGCACGGACCAGCAGACGAACTCCCCCATGCGCTGCGTCGCCTCCGGCGGCACGCAGCGCACGACCGGCAGCCTGGGCAGCCCGGGATCGCGCAGGATGAAATCCACGCCCGCGCCGCTGCCAAAAATCACGCGCAGATTCGGCAGGCGCGCGAGCCGCCCGGGTTCCGGATCCCACACCAGCACGTAGCGCACCGCGGCGGGATCCACCGCCGGATCATCCCACCAGCGCACCTCCAGGTCAGGCGCGAATTCGCCGAATGCCGCCTGCCAGTCCGCGACCGCGGATGCGCCGCCCGACTTCACCAGAAGCATGCGCGCGCGGTCTCAGCCCGTGATGGTGTCGATGAAATCGGCATTGGCCTGCTGGTAATTCGCACCCCACCAATTGCCGTCCAGCACCACCTGCACGCGGGCATTCTCCGGGTCCGTCGGGTTGTTGCGCTTCAGCTCCTGCGGCACCAGCGCTGCGGCGCGCGGATTGGCCGGGCCGTTGCCCAGCAGGCGCAGCAGGCCCACCTGCGGTTCCACATTCTTCAGCATGGAGGCGAGCAGGCGCTGCACCATCTCGCCGCCCGGATTGCCGCGCGGGCTGACGAAGATCCCGGCCTGCAGCAGGGCCTGCGGCCAGATGAATTTGATGCGGCCCTGCGTCTCGCGGTCCAGCACAGTCGCGCGGGTATGCCAGATCTGGCCCATCACCGCTTCCCCTGTGCGGAGGAATTGCTCGCTCTCGCTGCCGCTGTTCCAGAAGACGGCATTCCGCCGGAGTTCCTGCACCTTGCGCAGGCAGGCGCGGATATCGAGCGGGTAGAGGTTGCGCGGATCCTTTCCGAGCGCCATCTGCGCCGCATCGAGCGAACCGACGGCGTCGCGGCGCAGCAGGCGCTTGCCGGGGAAGCGCTGCTGGTCCCAGAAATCCGCCCAGCTCGTCGGGCCGCCGTTCGGGAATTTGCTGCTGTCGTAGCAGAGGACGGAGCTGAAGGAGTACGGCGCCGCCCCGTATTCCAGCGCGAAGCCGGGGTCGATGACGTCGTTGCGGTCCACGATGCTGTAGTCGATGCGGTTCAGCAGATTCTGCCGGCCGAGCAGCACGGAAGAACCGGCCGAGCTGTCGCAGAGATCCCAGGTGGTGCGGCGGCTCTCCACCATGGAGCGGATGCGCCCGGCCGAGGGCCCGGTGCTGTCCTGCACCACGCGCCAGCCGGCATTCGCCTGCATGAAGGGCTCACCGTAGAAACGCCCGAATCCTTCATTGGCGATGCCGCCCCAATTCACCATCACCATCTCGCGCTGCTGCTGCTGCGCGCGCGCGCCATCGCCGGCGAAGGGCACCAGCCCGAGGCCGGCAAGGCCGGAGAGGAAGGTGCGGCGGTCCACCTCGCCACGGCGCCAGCGGCGCAGGGCCAGTTCGACGCAATCCTGCTGGAAGCTCTGCATGCCTGTCTCCCATGATTGAACGGCGCCACCCTCTTGCAGGGGTGCGCCGGCCGGCGTGAAGTGTCGGGCGAAGCTCAACACGCCTTGGGATGGCCCGCAATGTCTGTACCATCGGACCTGTTCGCGCCTGACTTCAAGGCGCGCCCGTGGTGGTGGGAGGCCGCCGAGCCGCCAGACCGCGACAATCCCCTGCCCGGCCGCGTCGCTGTCGCGGTGGTGGGCGGCGGCTATGCGGGGCTGTCCGCCGCGCTGACGCTCCGCCGGCTGGGGCACGATGTCGCGGTGCTGGACGCCGAGCGCATCGGCTGGGGCGCATCCTCGCGCAACGGCGGCATGGTCAGCGGCAGCATGAAGCCCGCCGTCGCGACGCTGGAAGCGCGCTACGGCAAGGAGCGCGCGGGGCAGATCGCAGCCACGGTCACCGCGGCGCTGCCCTTCATCGAGGAGACGATCGCGCGCGAGGGCATCGACTGCCATTATGTGCGCGGCGGCCGCTTCACCGCGGCCTGGTCGCGCGGCCACTACGACGCGCTGGCGAAGCGTGCCGACTGGATTGCGCGCACGACCGGCCTGCCGACGGAGATGATTCCGCGCGAAAGGCAGCGCGAGAGCCTGGGCAGCGACCACTACCATGGCGGCATGAACGCCGCGGCGAGCGGCAGCCTGCATCCCGGCAAGTATGCGCGCGGCCTGGCCGAGGCGGCGGAACGCGCAGGCGCGCTGCTGGTCGATGGCGTGCGCGTCGGCGCGATCCGCGAGGAGGCGGGCGGCTTCCGCATCGCGACCGACATGGGCGAGCTCCGCGCCGATGCGGTGCTGGTCGCGACCAACGGCTATTCACGGGGGGAGGATGGGCGGTCGGCGATGCCCTGGCTGGCGCGCCGGCTGATCCCGCTGAACTCCTATATCATCGCGACCGAGGAGCTGCCGCAGGAGACGATGGATCGCCTGTTCCCGGGCCGGCGCGTCGTCGCGGACACCAAGCGCGTACTGAATTATTTCCGCGCCTCCCCCTATGGCAACCGCGTGCTGTGGGGCGGACGCGCGAGCTTCCGCGCTGCGACGGCGGAACAGACGGCGCCGGCGCTGCATGGCTACATGACGCAGTGCTTTCCGGAGCTCGCGAAGACGCGTATCACCCATGCTTGGACGGGCAATGTCGCCTTCACCTTCGACTTCGTCCCCCATATCGGCGTGCAGGACGGCATCCACTACGCGGCGGGCTGCCAGGGCAGCGGGGTCGCCATGGCGACCTGGCTCGGCCACAACGCGGCGCTGAAGATCGCGGGCGCGGCGAATGAGCGTTTTGCACTCGACGGGCTGCCCTTCCCGACACGGCCGCTCTACGGCGGGAATCCGGCCTGGTTCCTGCCCATCGTCGGCGGCTGGTACCGCCTGCGCGACCATATCGACCGGAGCCTCGCATGAACGCCGACCTTGTTCTCCTGAACGCCCGCATCGCGACGATGGATGCGGCGGGCACGGAGGCCGAGGCGCTGGCGGCCTTCGGCGGGCGCATCGTCGCGATCGGCGACCGCACGGCGATGCGCGATCACGTCGGGCCGCGGACGCGCGTGCTGGATGCGCAGGGCCAGCGCGTCATCCCGGGCATCGTGGACAGCCATGCGCATCCGGATGCCTATGCGGTGCGGCTGCGGACCTGGACGCTGGTATCGCCCGATCGCGTGGCAAGCAGTGATGAATTGCTGGGCACCATCCGGCGCGTCTGCGAGAGCCTGCCGCCCGGGCGCTGGGGCGCCTTCTACCGGCTGAACGAGCGCGCCTCCGGCGGCTATCCGACGCGCGACGAGCTGGACGCGGCAAGCGGCGGACGGCCGGTCTTCATCCTGCGCACGGACGGGCATCTGGGGCTCGCCAACCGCGCGGCTTTCTCGACATGCGGCGTGGGGGACGACGCGGCCGACCCGCCCTTCGGCGCCTTCGACCGCGATCCGACGACGGGCGCCTTCACCGGGCTGGTGCGTGAGACGGCGGCGCATGTCTTTCTGAACGCCATCCACGATGCGGACAGCGAGGACGACATCGCCGAGGGCATGGAGATGGTGCAGGACGAATGCCTGCGGCATGGCATCACCTCGGTCGCGAATTCGCTGTGTCCTTCGAAGGCGATCCGCAGCTATCAGACGATGCGGCGGGACGGGCGGTGGCGGATGCGCATGGGCATCATCGCCTCCGGCCGCGACGAGCCGCTGATTCCGCATCTGATCGGATCAGGCATCCGCAGCGGCTTCGGTGACGAATGGCTGCGGCTGGTGGGGGTGGAGTGGTGCCCGGATTGCAGCACCTCCGGCCGCACCGCCGCCTATTGGGAGCCGTATCGCGGCAAGCCGGTGCCGGGCGAGCCGGTGCCGAACACGGGCATGCTGCTCTACGACCGCGAGGACCTGACGGCGCGCGCGACGGCCGCGCACAAGGCCGGGCTGCAGGTGATGATCGAGGGCGTGGGCGACCGCGGCATCGATTTCGCGCTCGATGTGATGGAAGCCGCGCTCGCCGCGCATCCCGTGGCGGATCACCGGATGCGGGTGGAGCATTGCTGCCACGTCACGCCGCCGATCCTCTCGCGGCTGAAGCGAGGCGGCTTCGTCGATTCCAGCGCGACGGGATTCATGGACGAGTTGGGGGAAGCCTATGCGGCGAACCGCGGGCAGGACGCCATGCGCCACATGTGGCCGCACCGCTCGCTGATCGACGCCGGCGTGATGGCCCCTGGGCATTCGGATTTCGCGGTCTGCCGCGTCAATCCCTTCACCGCGCTGGGCGCGATGGTGACGCGGCGGACACAGAACGGCGCCGACCTGGATGCGCGAGAGGCCATCACGCCGCGCGAGGCCCTGGCGGCCTACACGACGCTCGGCGCCTGGGCGCAGCGGGAGGAGGCGGAGAAGGGTTCTCTCGACCTTGGCAAGCTCGCCGATTTCGCGATGCTGGACACCGATATTCTTGCCTGTGCGCCGGATGCCATCGCGCGGACGCGCGTGCTGGCGACCGTCGTCGGCGGCGTCGTGCGCTACGTCGCCTGAGCGGCGGCGCGCGCGGCGCGGGCGCGCTTGTCCAGCCACCAGCCCCAGCCGGGCGGCCAGGCCTTGAAGCCGGGATCGGCACCGAGCGCCTGCGCCGCGTGCAGCGGCCAGTGCGGGTTGAACAGCGCCTCGCGTCCGATGGCGACCAGGTCGGCGCGGCCGTCGCGGATGACGCTCTCTGCGTAGTCCGGCGTGGTGATCAGGCCGACCGCGATGGTGGGGATGTCCGCGTCGCGGCGGATGCGCTCGGCGAAAGGCACCTGATAGCCCTCGGGGCGCCTGACCATCTTCGTCGTGGTGCGTTCGCCGAGGCCGCCGGAGGAACAGTCGATCATGTCGACGCCGCGCGCCTTCAGCAGTTTCGCCAATGCCACGCTGTCATCCAGCGTCCAGCCGCCCTCCTGGTCGTCCACGCAGGAGAGGCGCACGGAAAGCGGCAGGCCAGCGGGCCATTCCGCGCGCACCGCCTCCACGACGGAGAGCATGAAGCGCGTGCGCGAAGAAAAATCGCCGCCCCAGCCATCGTCGCGCCTGTTGGCGAGCGGCGAGAGGAAGGAGTGGATGAGATAGCCGTGCGCGCCATGGATCTCGAGGAAGCGGAAGCCCGCCTCTGCGGCGCGGCGCGCGCCACGTCCAAAGGATTCGATGGCGCGGGCGATGCCGTCCGCATCCAGCGCGCGCGGCGTGTGCCAGCCGGGATTGGCGGGGATGGCGCTGGACGCGACGGTTTCGTAGGGCGGCGTGCCGCGCGCGGCGTCGGCCTCGGTCAGCGGGTTGTAGCCGTCCCAGGGGCGGCCGACGCTGCCCTTGCGTCCCGCGTGGATCAACTGCGTCGCAGGGATCGCACCGGATGCGCCGAGCGCCTCGGCGATGGGCTTCAGCGCGTCCCGCTGCGCGTCGGTCCAGATGCCGAGATCGGCCCAGGTGACGCGGCCTTCCGGCGCGACGGCGAGCGCTTCCGTCATCACGATGCCGGCGCCCCCGATCGCCTGGCGACCGTAATGCTGCGCGTGAAAGGCGTTGGGCAGCGCGTCCGGTCCCGCCATGTACTGCTGCATGGGCGAGATCATGATGCGGTTCGGCGTCGTGACGCTGCGCAGGGTCAGCGGCGAAAAGAGCCCGGTCATGCGCTGACCAGGCCGTCCTCGATGTCGCGCGCACGCGCCGCGTCCGGGCGCTTCGCCGGATCGCCGTAGCCACCGCCGCCACCCAGGGCGAGCGTCACGATATCGCCCTTGCGCAACTCGATCGTGTCTTTTGATCGCAGCGCCATGCGCTGGCCGCCGCGATGGACTTCGCAGTAGCCTGTCGCACCCGGGCCGCCGCCGAAGAGGCCTTCGGCCTGGCGCTTGAAGCGGTCGGAGTAGAGGGCGAGTTTCGTGCCGTCCTCCAGCACCTCGAAGCGGCGGTAGA
>JAYRQX010000587.1:0-12430 GCA_041910415.1 Acetobacteraceae bacterium
GTCGATCACGGTGAGGGCCGACCGTTCTGGGTGCCATCCTGGGCTGCTGCTGCGGTCCTGACCACCCCGGTCGCCGAGGGTGCGACCATCCTCGCCCCCATTCCGCGCCCGGCGAAGAACATCTTCTGCGTCGGCAAGAACTACCACGAGCATGCGAAGGAGTTCGCGAGCAGCGGCTTCGACGCGACAGCGAAGGAGGTCGTACCCGAAGCACCGGTCGTCTTCAGCAAGCCGCCCACCAGCGTGATCGGGCCGGGCGAGCCCATCCCGTCCTTCCTCGATCCGACTGACAGCACGGATTACGAGGGCGAGATCGCCGTGGTCATCGGCAAGGGTGGGCGCGGCATCCGCAAGGCCGATGCCTATGCGCATGTGTTCGGCTACACCATCGTCAACGACGTGACCGCGCGCACGCTCCAGCACAAGCACCGGCAATGGATCCTGGGCAAGGGCATCGACGGCTTCTGCCCGATGGGGCCGGCGATCCTGACCGCCGACGCGGCGGGGACACCACCAAGACTGTCCATCTCCACCTGGGTCAATGGCGCGTTGCGCCAGCGCGCGCCGGTCGAGGATCTGATCTTCGACATCCCCACGCTGATCGAGACCATCAGCGCCGGCATCACGCTGGAACCGGGCGACATCATCGCGACCGGCACGCCGGCGGGCGTGGGGCTCGGCTTCCAGCCGCCGAAATTCCTCAAGCCCGGCGACGTCGTGCGGATCGAGGTGCCGGGGATCGGCGTGCTGGAGAACCCGGTCGCCTGACAGGGAAGCGGGCCGGAGAGCCCGCGGGACAATCACACGCGGAGGAACGGCACATGCGACGCAGGGATCTCTTCGGAGCAATCGGGATGTTGACGGGGGCGGGCGCGGCGCAGGCCCAGCCCGCGGCTGACGCCGCCTTTCCGTCGCGCCCTGTCACGATGGTCGTCGCCTTCCCGCCGGGCGGGCAGGCCGATGTCGTCGGCCGCCCCGTCGCATCCGCGCTGGAACGCGTCTGGCGCCAGCCCGTGCCCATCGTGAATCGTGGCGGCGCGGCCGGCGAGATCGGCAACGCCTTCGTCGCCCGCGCGACGCCCGATGGCTACACGCTGCTGATGGCCCTGTCGTCCATGACGCTGCTGCCGGAAGCCGCGCGCATCAACGGCCGCACCCCGGCCTACACGACGGATCAGTTGACGCCGATCGCGCTCTTCGCCGCCGATCCGACCGTGCTGGTGGTGCCCGCGGCCAGCCCGATCCGCACCATCGAGCAGTTCGTGGAGGAGGTGAGGCGCCGCCCGGGCCAGGTCTCCTATTCCTCCGCCGGCAACTACTCGGCGCTGCACATGCCGATGGCGATGTTCGCGCAGGCCGCCGGGCTCGACATGCTGCACGTGCCCTTCCAGGGCGGCGGCCCGGCGCTGACCGCGCTGCTGGCAGGACAGGTGAACTGCATGGCGACCGGTCCCGGTCCGGTCGCGCCGCATATCCGCAACGGCACGCTGCGCGCCATCGCGACCTGGGGCCGCAACCGGCTCGCGGGCTATGAGGATGTGCCGACGCTGATCGAGAAGGGCTTTCCGGATGTGGAATTCTACATCTGGGTCGGGCTTTTCGCGCCGACCGGCACGCCGGCGCCTGTGATCGGGCGCATTCGCGAAGCCTCGGCTGCCGCGGCGCGGGATACCGATTTCCAGCGCGCCATGGCGGCGAGTGGCAACACGCTCGACCACCGCGACGGCGCGGCGTTCCAAGGTTTCTACGAACAGGATGCGGCGCGGCTGGTGCGCGTCGTGCAGCGGCTCGGCCGCATCGAGTAGCGGCTCGGCCGCATCGAGTAGCGGGGCAGGGCTTGCCCTGGGCGCGCGCGTGGCACAGGATTCGCGTGCCGTTTTGCATGACCGGATGGGATGATCATGGCCGCCGACACGATGGAACAGACAATCACCGCCTGGCTCGCGACGCAGAAGGACGCGATGCTCGCCGAGCTCGCCGAGATGGTGAACACCGATGGCGGATCCTACGACAAGCCGGGCGTGGACAGGACCGGCGCGCAGGTGAAGCGCTTCCTGGAGGGCCAGGGCATCGCCGTGGAGGTGGTGCCGCAGGAGAAGCATGGCGACTGCCTGCGCGGGCTGGTGCCGGGCGGGCATGACTTCGCATCCGGAAACCAGAAGAAGAACATCGTGCTGATGGGGCACCGCGACACTGTCTTCCCGAAGGGCGAGCCGGAGCGGCGGCCCTTCCGGATCGAGAACGGCATCGCCTATGGTCCCGGCGTCGCCGACATGAAGGCGGGCATCGTGATGAACATGTTCGTGCTCGCCGCCTTCCGGAAATTCGGCGGTGCGCCCGGGCCGCTGGTCGGCCTCTTCACCGGCGACGAGGAGATCGGCAGCCCCGAAGGCCGCCCGGTGATCGAGACCGAGGCCAGGGGTGCGCGCGTGGTGTTCAACAGCGAACCCGGCCGCCCGACCGGCAACGTCGTCACGGGCCGCAAGGGCGGTGTCTTCAGCGTGGTGGACATCGAAGGCAAGGCCGCGCATTCCGGCGGCAATTTCGAAGCGGGCATCAGCGCGATCGGCGAGGCGGCGAACAAGATCGTCGCCATCCATGCGCTGACGGACCTCAAGCGCGGCATCACGCTGAATGTCGGGCTGGTGCAGGGCGGGCAGAGCGTGAACACCGTGGCCCCCGCCTGCCAGTTCCAGATCGACCTGCGCTATGTCGAGCTGCCCGACCGCGACGAGGTGATGGGCAGGATCCACGATATCGTCGCCAGGTCCTTCGTCCCCGGCACCAGGGCCAAGCTGGTGGTCAAGGGCGAGTTCCGGTCGCTGAATGCCTCGCCGGCGTCGGAGAAGGTCTTCTCGCTCTACAAGGCGGCAGCGGCGGACAGCGGATTGAAGGTCGATGGCGAGTTCTCGGGCGGCTGCGCGGATTCCGGCTTCACCGCCGCGCTCGGCGCACCGACGATCTGCGCCGTCGGGCCGGTGGGCGGCAAGGCGCACAGCCCCGAAGAGTACCTGGAAGTCGAGAGCATGGTGCCCCGCGCCCAGGCGATGGCGCGTGCGATCCTGCGGCTGGACGGCTCCGGCCTCTAGCGGCAGCAGGATTTGCGGTGCGCTGGCCTGCACCGGAGAGCATCGTGATGCGGTGATGCGGGTTTGCTTGCCAGGGTAGCGCAGCAGATTCTACTGTTCGGCAGCGGCCCTGGGTTCGGCCATGGCTGGCGGAGGAGGCGCAACCCGTCATGGATACCGGCCTGCCGCGGCTGGACCGCATCGACCTGCGCATCCTGACGCAGTTGCAGAAGAATGCGCGCATCACCAATGTCGAGTTGGCCGATGCGGTGGGGCTGTCCGCGAGCCCCTGCCTGGTGCGCGTGAAGCGGCTGGAGAAGGCCGGCTACATCCTCGGCTACGGCGCCGAGATCCAGCTTCGCAAGCTTGGCGATACCACGATGATCTTCACCGAGGTCACGCTGGCCGACCATCGCATGCAGGACTTCGTGCGCTTCGAAGGCGCGATCCGCGGCGTGGACGAAATCCTCGAATGCCACCTGGTCAGCGGCGGCTACGACTACATGCTGAAGTTCCTGACGCGCAGCATCCAGCATTACCAGGAGATCATCGAGGACCTGCTCTCGCGCAACATCGGCATCGAGAAATACTTCAGCTACGTCGTCATCAAATCCGTTTTCGTGAAGCGGCACTACCCGCTGGAACGCTTCTTCGCGCCCGGGTGAAGCACGATTTGCTGCCGGGGGTGCCCTGGACGGCGTGTGATGCCGGGCTTCGGCCATTCCGGGGAATGACAGAGCGGCCGGACCGGACTTAACCTGCCCCCGCCTTCCCTCAAGCCAGATAGCCGAGGTCCACCATGTCGATGACCAACACGCCCGATCCGGAAGTCCGCCGCAAGGTGGTGGAGCAGGATCTCGGCAACGTCATGCACCCCATCGTCCAGCACAAGGCGCTGGAGAAGTCGCAGATGGTGGTCACCGGCGCGCAGGGCTCCACCATCGTGGATGCCGACGGCACGACCTATCTCGACGCCATGGCGGGCCTGTGGTGCGTGAACATCGGCTATGGCCGCACCGAGCTCGCGCAGATCGCGGCCGAGCAGATGGAGCAGATGGCCTACTACCCGCACACGGCGATGAACCTGCCGGCGGCGCGGCTGGGCGAGCAGATCAACACGCTGATGGGTGGCGACTACCACACCTACTTCGTCAACTCGGGCTCCGAGGCGAACGAGGCGGGGTTCAAGGTCGCGCGGCAATACGCGAAGCACGAATTCCCCGGCCAGTTCCGCTTCAAGACCATCGCGCGCCACTACGCCTATCACGGCACGACGCTCGCGACGCTCGCCGCCGGCGGCATGGGCGAGCGCAAGATGAAGTTCGAGCCCTTCGCGGGCGAGTTCATCCATGTGCCGGCGCCGACCTGCTATCGTTGCCCGCTCGGCCTGGAATACCCGTCCTGCAAGGTCGCCTGCGCCAGGGCGATCGAGGCCACCATCCAGGCCGAGGGACCGCAGACGGTCGCCGAGGTGATCGTGGAGCCGATCATGTCGGCCGTCGGCGTTGCCGTGCCGCCCGACGAGTACCATCCGATGGTCGAGGCGATCTGCCGCAAATACGACGTGCTGCTGCACGTGGACGAGGTGATCAACGGCTTCGGCCGCACCGGCAAGATGTTCGCGCACCAGCATTACAGCATCAGCCCCGATATCATGGCGGTGGCCAAGGGCATCGTCTCGGCCTACCTGCCGATCGCCGCGACCGTCGTGAAGAACAAAGTGTTCGACAGCTTCCTCGGCGAGGTCGCGGAAGCGCGCCAGGTCATGCAGGTGAATACCTATGGCGGCCACCCCGCCGCGGCCGCGGTCGCCGTGCGCAACATCGAGATCATGCTCGAGGAGAAGCTGCCCGAACGGGCCGCGACGATGGGCGCCTATCTGATGGAGGGGCTGAAGGCGGCGCTCTTCAAGCACGGCATCTGCGGCGATGTGCGCGGCAAGGGCCTCTTGATCGGCATCGAGCTGGTGACGGACCGCGGGAGCAAGGTGCAGCTCGACGGCGCGCTGGTGCAGGGCGTGGTCGATTTCTGCAAGGCGAATGGCGTGATCGTCGGCCGCTCCGGCGGCGGGTCGCGGCATTCCAATACCGTCGTGCTGTCCCCGCCGCTCGTGATCACGAAGAGCGAGTGCGACACGCTGATCGAGGTGCTGGACAAGGCGCTCGGGATGACGGTCGCAAAGATGGCCGGGAAGGCCTGAGTTCGGGAACAACCTGCGCCGGCCCCAACGAGGGCCGGCGCAACTCACAGATTACGCTTCGCCGTAATGGATGCGGCGATAGGGGCGGGAGACGACGGTGTCGTCGGTGTGCACGTCCCACAGGCTCGCGCCGTTCGCGGATTGGTGTTCGCGGAACAGGCCTTCCATCCGGCCCATGGCATTGACCGTGTGGCCGCGCACGCCGAAGCCGTTGGCGACGCCGGCGAGATCCCCGCGACCATGGATGACGGTCTCGGCGCTGAGGCCGCCGGCGCGGAATTTGTGGATCTCGGCGCCGTAGCCGCCATCGTTGATGATGGCCATGAGCAGGCGGATGCCCTGGCGGCGAACGGTCTCCAGCTCCTGGATGTGCATCAGCAGCGAGCCGTCGCCTTCGATCAGCAGCACCTTGCCGTCGCCGCGCGCGGCCGCGACGCCGATTGCCGCCGGCAGGCCGTTGCCGATGGCGCCGAAGTCGGAGACGACGTGGTACTTCTCGGCCGAGCGGCCGCGCAAATATGTCATGGCGAAGCCGAGATAGTGGCCGCCACCGATCACCACATCCCAATCCTTCGGCACCAGCGCGTCGAGTTCCATGATCGCCTTGCGCGGATCGACCGTGCCCGATGCGATGGCGAACTCCTTCCGGTCGGGCAGGTCGGCGGCGATGCCGGCGCGGATCTCCTCGCTGCGGAAGGCGGTGCGGGGCGCGGTGCCGCACTGCTTCAGGCGCGCCGTCACGGCCTCGGCGCCCGCCAGCGCGTCGGCGCGGATGTGCAGGTCGGCGGTGCGCAGCCCCTGCCAGAGGCCGCGCGGGGCGATGTCGATCTGCACCGTCTGGGCGCCGGGGTAGAGATAGCCGCTCTCGGTCGTGTACATGCCGAGGCCGACGCCGATGCCGATGACGAGGTCAGACTCCGCGAAGCGTTCGCGCGCATGGTCGCTCGCATAGGCGCCGGCGATGTCCATCGCGAAGGGGTTGCCGGTGAAGAAGCCTTTTGCTTGCAGCGACGTCGCCATCAGCGCGCCGGATGCCTCGGCCAAGGCTTCGATGGCGGCGCGCGCCCCGGCGAGCTTCGCGCCGCGGCCGGCGATGATGATCGGGCGTTCGGCGGCCGCGATCATCTCCGCCAGGCGCTCCACCAATGCCGGGTCGGGCGCGGGGCGCTGCGGCGTCGGCAACCATTCCGATGACGGCAGGTAGTCCATGAAGTGCGGCCAGGGCTGTTTCTGCAGATCCATCGGCACGCTGAGCACGACCGGCCGGCGTTCCAGCGCGGCCTGATGGAAGGCCTCGCGCACGCAGTCGAGCGCGCGATCCACGGTCTTCACGGCGATGAAGCCCGAGCCCGTCGCCGCGGCGAGCGGGGCCATGTCGATCTGCTGGAGGTAGAAGGGCGCGCTGATCGGGCTGTCGCCGGCAAAGACGACCAGCGGCACGCTGGCGCGCGCGGCGATCGACAGCGCGGTCATGATCTGCGTGAAGCCCGGCCCGCAGGTGGTGGACGCCACGCCGACCTTGCCGGTCGCGCGCGCATAGCCGTCGGCCATGGCGACGGCGCAGTGCTCGTGCCGCGCATGAATCACCTTCATGCCGGGCAGGCGCGACATCGCTTCCGACCAGTACATGTTGGCGTCGCCCATCAGGGTGAAGAGCGTGTCGCAGCCTTCGGCCTGGAAGGCCTGGGCAAGGACGTCTTGGACTTTCGGCGTGGCCATTGTTCAGGTGCCTTTCCGGAAGAGGCCGCGGAGCCAGGAGAGCAATGCCAACCAGGCCAGGCGGAAGCCGCTGAGTTCCTTCGCGGCTGCGGGTGGAGGGGATGGGGCGGGTGGCGCGTTGGCCGCTACTGCCGGTGAAGCGTCTGCCGCGGCCGGAGCGGACGGCTCCGGCGTAATCCCGGCGGGGGGGGGCGCGCTCTCGGCGGCGCGCTTCGCGATGTTCGCGGCAAACTCGCCGAGCAGCGCGCGCGCCACATGCACGCCGCCGGCATTGGCGAAGGTCTCCAGCGGGCCCGTGACGTTGAAACGGCCTTCGACCAGAAGCTCCGTCTCCTCGCCCTGCGCTGTCGCGGTGACGACGCCCGAGGAGAGCGCGCGCGACGCGCCGCGCTGGTCGATCCCCCGCCCCTCGATCGTGCAGCGATGCGCGTCATGGTCGAAGTCGAGCGTCGCCTCGCCGCGGAAGGCGGCGACGGTCGGGCCGAAGCGCACGCGGATCGCGCCGCGCCAGACATTGCCCTCGCTCTGCGGCGAGAGATCGGCGCCGGGGATGCAGGCGGCGACGGCGGCGGGATCGCTCAGCAGCGGCCAGACGCGCGACAGAGGCGCCGCGATGCGCGTGCGCTCGGTTACCTCCGGCATGGCTGTCCCAACATGTCCGACCGCTCTCCCGTCTCGCCGCGATGGTCGCGGCAGAGCGCGCGGATGGTCAAGTCCGCGCCGGCCGTGCGAGCCAGGCGCGCGTCTGTTCGTCGGCGCGCGCCGTGTAGGCGATGCCGCGGCGCGTGGCCCAGATGTTCTTCTGGATGTGCAGCGGGATCAGCGCGACGTCGCTGACCGCCGCGCCCACGGCTTCGCGCAGCAGGGCTTCGCGCTGCGGTCCTTCGGCGGCGGCGGAGGCCCGGGCGATCAGGTCGTCCAGCGCCGCGTTGCTGTAGCGGCCGTAGTTGAGCGTGCCGAGGCCGCGTTCGGGTGCATGGCTGGCGACGACGATCCGCAGCGCGAGCGAGGCATCGCCGCTGGCATTGCCGACGCCGCCGAGGGCCACCGAATACGCGCCCTGGCCGACCCGCGAGGAGAACAGGTTCCAGGGCTGCGGCTCGACGGATGTGCGGATGCCGATGCGCTGCCACGTCTGGCCGATCGCCTGCATCACCTGCGCACCGTTCAGGTAGCGGTCGGCGGGGCCGTTCAGCGTGATGCGCAGGCCGTTCGGATAGCCGGCCTCGGCGAGCAGCGCGCGGGCACGGTCGGGGTCGAAGCGCGGCACAACCAGGGACGGATCGTGGCTCACGCCGCCAGGGGGCATGAACTGGCCGGTCGGGACCGCGGCGCCCTGCAGGATGCGTTCGACGATGGCGTCGCGGTTGATGGCGATGGAAAGCGCTTCCCGCACGCGACGGTCGCCGAGCGGGTTGCGCGGCAGCGTCTCGCCATTCGGGCCGGCGATGGCGGGCGTGCTGTCGGCCGAACGGCGATCGAGCCAGAGATAGATGAGGCGCAGGCCGACCGTCTCGCTGACCTGCACGTCGGCCTCGCTGCGCAGGCGGGCGAGGTCGCCCGGCGGCACGGCGTCCACCAGTTGCACATCCCCGGCGAGCAGGGCCGCCATGCGCGGGCCGGCGCCGCTGATGGTGCGGTAGGTCACGCGCCGCCAGGCCGGCGCCTCGCCCCAATAGCCGTCATGCCGCGCGAATTCGGTGGCGACGCCGGGCGTGTGCGAGACCAGGCGGAAGGGGCCGGTGCCGATGGCGGCGCTGCCATTGTTGAAGGCGTCGGTGCCGGCATCCGCGGCGGCGCGGCGGTTCACGATCTTCACCTGCGCCATGGCGCCGGGCATCAGCGGTTCGACGATGCTGGTCAGGATGTCCAGGGTGAGCGGGTCCACCGTGCGGACCTCGCTGACCGGGCGCGTGTAGGTCGTGAAAGGCGCGGGCGCGTTCGGCAGGCGGCCGGTGCGGGCGATGCTGAAGGCGACGTCCTCGGCGGTGAAGGCATCGCCATTGTGGAAGCGCACATCGGGGCGCAGGTGGAAGCGCCAGTGCAGATCGCCCAGGCGTTCCCAGCGTGTTGCGAGCGCCGGAATCACGCGCGAGCGTTCGTCGAGGTCCGTCAGCCCGTCGAAGATGTGCGAGGCGAGGCCCTTGTTGGGCGCGGCATCCTGGAAATGCGGATCGAGGCTCGTCACCGGCGCGGCGACGCCGATGGCGAGCGATGTGCCCTGCGCCGCAGCCGGGCGGATGGCCGGCAAGGCGAGGGTGGCGAGAAGGGCGCGGCGCTGCATGGTCACCACCCGATCGCGCGCGCGGCGCGACGCGGGTCGGCGCCACCGAAGATGGTGCCGGAACGCAAATCGGCACGGATGGCGCAGACGCCCGAGACATTGGTCGAGACCGCCGGGCGCCAATGGACCAGGTGACCCTTCCTCGCCAGCGCCTCGCCGACATCCGCGCCCAGGGACGCTTCGAGGTCGAGGCGCCCGGGCTGGTAGAGATGCGGCTCGAAGGTGTGCGGCAGGGAGTGCGTGACGAAGCGCGGGGCCTCGATCGCGTGCTGGATCGGCATGCCGAAGATCGTGTGGTTCAGGAAGACCTGCAGCATGGCCTGCGGCTGCAGGTCGCCACCGGGGCCGCCGAAGGGCATGGCGTATTCGCCGGGGCGGATCGCCATGGCGGGGTTCGGCGTCAGGCGCGGCCGCTTGCCGGGCTTCACGCAGGATGCGTGGGTGGGATCGGCCCAGCTCTGCGAGCCGCGCGACGAGGGCACGAAGCCAAGGCCCGGGATCACCTGGCTTTCGTAGGATGTATCGCTCGGCGTGGCGCTGACGACGTTGCCCCAGCGATCCACGGCGCAGGCGTAGGATGTGTCTCCTTCCAGCCTGGGCGCCTCGCCGTGCAGCGCGCCGGTGAGAGGGCGGGCATCGCCCGGGGGGGGCATTTCCGGCCAGGCGCGGTCGGGGTCGATCTGGCGGCGGCGTTGCGCCGCGTATTCGTGCGAGAGCAGCGTCGCCAGCGGCACATCCACGAAGCGTGGGTCGCCGAAATAGCGATGGCGGTCGGCGAAGCAGAGCTTCATCGCCTCGGCCAGCGCATGGACATAGGCCGCGCTGTTGTGGCCGAGCGCCGGAAGGTTCAGCCCCTCCGCCATGCGGATCATCTGCAGCAGCGTCGGCCCCTGGCACCAGGGCGGGCAGGAGAAGACATGGGTGCCGTCCACCTCGATGGCGACGGCCTTCTCGATCTCGGAGCTGTAATTCGCGAGATCCCCTTCCGCGAGCCAGCCGCCATTCTCGCGATGGTAGCGCACCATCGCCTGCGCGAGGTCGCCGCGGTAGAAGGCGGCGCGTGCGGCGGCAAGGCCCGCCATGCGCCCGTTTGTCGCATCCGCCGCACGGCTTTCGGCAGCCATGTAGGACAGCGAGGCGGCCAGGTCGGACTGCACGAACAGATCCCCTTCCTGCGGGACCTTGCCGCCCGGCAGGAAGATCGCCGCGTTCTGCGGCCACAGCCGGTAATTCTCCGCGAAATTCGCGATGAATTGCTGCATCATCGGATGGATGCAGAAACCGTCGCGCGCATAGCGGATGGCCGGCTCCACCACCTCGTGGAAAGGCATGGTCCCGTAGCGCTCCAGCGCCAGGATCCAGGCATCGGGCGCCGCCGGGACGACGGTGCGCAGCAGGCCGAGCGGGATCCTGTTCTCGGGGACGAAGACTTCCGGACGTGTCGCCTTCGGCCAGGGGCCGAGCCCGGCGATGCTGACGACCTCGCCGCTCTCCTTCATGTGGATCAGCATCGGCGCGACGCCGGAGACCTGCACCTGGTCCGCATGCACGACGCCAAGCGCGATGCCGGCGGCGACCGCCGCATCCACCGCATTGCCGCCGGCTGCCATCATCGCGGCCCCCGCCTCCGCGGCGAGCCAGTGGCCCGCCGAGACCATCCAGCGCGTGCCCATGACCATCGGCTGCATCGGCATGGCCGTGCCGACCGTCTGGATGTTCTGTTCGGGCATGGTGGCTCTCCGTCGCGGGTCCGGTGGGAGTGCATACCAAGTCGCCGGGCGCGTCGAGCCCAACCGCCGCTCGCGGTTGACGGGAACGCCGCGGCGTGGCGGCGTTGTGTCCTGTCCGTTGCCATGGAGGGACCGATGCTCGTTCAGCTGTCACGCCGCCGGCTGGTCGCGACGGCCGGATCGGCCGCGATCGCGACCGACGCCGCGGCCCAGGGGCGCGCGGTGCCGCAGGGGCCGATCAGCTTCGTCGTCCCCTATGGCGCGGGCTCCACCAACGACATCCTGGCGCGGCTGCTGGCGCCGGATCTTGGCACGCAGCTTGGCCAGACGGTCGTGGTGGAGAACCGCGCGGGCGGCGGGGGCACGCTGGGCATCGGGCAGGTGGTGCGGGTGCGGCCGGACGGCACGACGATCGCGCTGGTCTCGGCGAGCTCCATCCCGATCAACGCCGCGCTCTATCGGAACCTTCCCTTCGACGCCGCGCGGGACCTCGTGCTGATCGGTGTCGCCGGCTCCACGCCGAACGTGCTGATCGTGGCGGCGGACAGCGGCATCACCAGCCTGGCGGAACTGCTCGCCGCGGCCCGGCGGCCCGGCCAGCCGCCGATGCGGTATTTCGCGCCGGGGAACGGGACCTCGCAGCATCTTTCCTGCGTGCAGCTCGCGAATCTCACGGGCATCGCCGTGGAGAACATCACCTATCGCGGACCGGCCGAGGGGCTCACCGGGCTGCTCTCGGGCGAGGTGGTGTTCGGCTTCGCCTCGGTGCCCTCCATCACCGGCCTGCTGCGCGACGGGCGCGTGCGGGCGCTGGGAACGACGGGCCCGCGCCAATCGACATTGGCCGGCGTGCCGACGCTGACCTCGCTGGGCTACCCGACCTTCTCGGAGACCGATGTCTGGTACGGCGTCGCGACGCAGCGCGGCGTGCCCGCGCCGGTGCTGACGGAATGGCGCGGCGCCTTCGATCGCGCGATCGAGACACCCGCCCTGCGCGAAAGGCTGCAGCGCGCCGGCTTCGATCCGGCGTCACCGATGGCCGCGGAGCAGGCGGACGCCTTCGTGCGGAGCCAGGTGACTTTCTGGACCAATCTGGTACGCGCGGCCAACGTCACGATGGACTGAGGGAGCACACACCCATGACGAAGGTCGCGCTGGTGACCGGCGCGGCGCGGGGCATTGGCCTCGCCGCGGCGAAGCGTTTTCTGAGCGACGGCTGGAAGGTCGCGCTGCTCGACATCAACGGGGAGCAGCTCGGCACCACCATGGCGGCGCTGGCGCGGCTGGACGACACGCTGATGCTGCATTGCGACGTGTCGGACGCGGCAGCGGTGAGGGCAGCGGTGACACGGACGGCGGAACGCTTCGGACGGCTGGATGCGCTGGTGAACAATGCCGGCATCGCCGTCTTCAAGCCGATACTCGAGAC
>JAYRQX010000588.1:0-3466 GCA_041910415.1 Acetobacteraceae bacterium
CCCTGCGCCAGGGCGGCCGGGAGCCAGCCGGTCACCGCCGCGGCGCCGCCCAGCATCGCGCGCGACAGCCAGCGGCGGCCGACCATGGCGTGCGGTCCCGCCCCCATCACGCGGGCAGCATGCCGATGGCGCGGTAGATCGCCGGCAGGGCATCGAGGCTGCTGCGGACATGCGTGTCGTAGTCATGCGCGTCGCGCCAGAACGGACCGAGATTGAGCCGCGCCAGCAGCGCCGCGTGCTCGGGATCCTCCGCCGCCTTGCGGAAGGCGGCCTCGAAGAGCTGCACCAGATCCGGCGCCATGCCGCGGGGCGCGATGAAGCCGCAGGGCAGGTCCACGGCGACATCGAAGCCCTGCTCGCGCGCGGTCGGCACATCGGGCCAGCGCGCGAAGCGTTCATCGGCCGCGACCGCGAGCGCCCGCAGCGCGCCGCCATCGATGACGCCGGCGAGCGCGCCGAGGGCGTCGAACACCAGGTCGACGTCGCGTGACATCACCGCGTTGATCATCTGCCCGCCGCCGGCGAAGGGCACGAAGAGGAACCGCGTGCCCGTGCGGTATTCCAGCAGCCGCATGCCGTAGGGCGGGTTGCTGGGCGTCCCGCCGGCGGCGAAGGAGATCCCCTCGGGTCGCGCGCGGGCGCGCTCGCACAGGTCGCGCAGGTCCCGGATGGGGCTGTCCCGCAGCACGGCCCAGCCGAAATTGAGCGTGCCCGTCGCGGCCAGGAAGGTGAAGTCCGTGCGCGGGTCGTACTGCACCTGTTGCAGCAGCGCGATGCGGAAGGAGGCATCGGTCACGCCCGCGATGACGCTGCCGTCCGGCCGCTGCGTCTTCAGCCAGGCGAGCGCGACCGCGCCCGAGGCGCCGGCGCGGTTCTCCACCACCAGGGTCTGGCCGAGATGGCGCGAGACGATCGGCGCGATGCCGCGCAGATAGGTGTCCGTCGTGCCGCCCGGCGTCCAGGGACAGACCAGGCGGATCGGGCGGTCCGGCAGTGCGCCCTGGGCACGGAGGCCGAGCGCGGGCAGGGCGATCCCGCCGCCAAGCGCCAGGCGGCGCGTGAGGAGCATGCGGGTCATCGGCAATCCTTCCCGTTCCAGGAGACGCCGCCATCCGGCCGCAGCGCCGCGGCGGCAATGTCGCGGCAGAGGCGGAATTGGGCGCCATGCACGCTGCGCGCGCGGTCGAGCAGGCGGAACAGCACGGGCAGCCTGGCTTCCCGCGCCAGGCCGATATCGCCGCGCGGATGCAGCGTGATGCAGGCGAAGCCATCGGCGGGCAGCAGCGCGTCGAGCTCCTCGGTGAGAAACGCCTCGGCGCGGGATTGCGTCAGCCGGCGGCGGAAATGCGTCGCGTCGGTCAGGCCCTCGCTGAGCGGCAGTTCCACCATGCCCGGCGCGCCGTCGCTGGTCAGCGCATAGGGCGCGTCGTCGTCGACGTTGCTGCTGTCGTAGCGGTAGCCGAGACGGTGCAGGATGGCGAAGGTCGCGGCGGAGACGGTGCCGGTGGGCGCGCGGAAGCCCACCGGCGCGGCGCCGCAGCGTGCCGCCAGCACGGCATGCGCCTCCTCGATCAGCGCGGCTTCCTGCGCCGCGTCCAGCGCCATGTGGTCCTCGAAGGCGCGGCCATGGGATGCGACTTCGTGCCCCTCCGCGAGGCAGCGCTCCAGCAGCGCCGGGCAGCGTTCGGCCTCGGAGGAGGGCCAGAAGAAGGTTGCCGGCACCGCCGCCGCCTTCAGCGCATCGAGCAGCCGCGCGAGGCCGCGATGATAGGCATAGCTGCCATGGGCGAAGCGGCCGAAGAGAGCCGAAGCCGGCTCCGTCGCCGCCTCCGGCCCGATGCCGTGGACGTTGACGGTCAGGGCGACAATCCGGCTCATCGGCGCCAGGCTCCCGGATCGGCGAGGCAATGCGTCGCGAGGTCGCGCAGCGTCATGAAGCGCAGGCCGGGCAGCGTCGCGGCCTCGGCCAGGAAGCGATCGACGATCGCCGCGCGCGCCGGCCCGCCGCTGCCGAAGCCGCCGCGCGGATGATAGGTGAGGTGCAGGTAGCCCGCCCCGGCATGGATGGCGTGGAGCTCCTGGATCCAGTTCTCCAGCACCTCCGCGGCCAGCGCCTGGCCTTCGCGATAGGCCGGCACGTCATCGAGCGAGACGGTGTTGTTGGGCAGGACGACCATCGCCTCGCTCAGCGCGCCATCCACCGTGGCGAGGTAGGGCGTGTCGTCGTCCTTCTCCGAGGCGTCGTAGATGTAGCCGAGCCGGCGCAGCACCGGCAGCGTGCGCACGCTCTTGCGCCCCGAGGGCGAGCACCAGCCGACCGGCGCCTCCCCCACGCAATCCGACAGGATGCGATGCGTGCGTTCGAGGAGCGCCGGCTCCTCCTGCTCTCCGAGTTCCCAGCCCTCATGCACATAGCCATGGGCGGCGATCTCGTGCCCCGCCGCGTGCACCTCCCGCATGAGGCCGGGCACGATCTCCGCATCGTGGCCGCACATGAAGAAGGTCGCGGGGACGCCGTGGCGCGCGAGGATGTCGAGGTGGCGCGGAATGCCGCGGCGGATCGAGTAGCGGCCGCGGCTGTGGATGCCGAGCGGCACCTGCCCGCGTCCGACCTCCACCGCGGGTCCGTCCATGTGGACGGTGACGCAGACGATGCAGGCCGCGCCGCCGGGCCAGTCAGGCTTGGGCGCGGCCAGGCCGCGCGGCGAAGGAGCATTCACGGCACGCCTCCTGAACGGCCCTCATGAGTGCACTATCACTTCTCAAAGTGCAATACGGTGTCACGGACCGCGGGCACGCCAGGACAGCGCCGCCGTGCCCGCGAGATGCCGGTGCATGCGCTCCGCGGCCTCGGCCCGGTCGCCCGCCTCCAGCGCATCGAGGATGCCGAGATGATCGGCCGCCGAGACGCGGACCCGCTCCACGCCGCGCTGCCAGTCGTAGTTGGAGAAGCGTCGGAGCTGGTTCTGCTGCTCCACGGCCTGCACGAGGAACCGGTTGCCCGAGGCCTCGGCGAGGCCGCGGTGGAAGGCGGCGTTGGTCTCGAAGAAGGCAACCGGATCGGTCTCCCGCCAGGCGCGGCCGATGAACTGCTCGTGCATCTGCCGCATCCCGGCGGTCCAGCCCGCGGGCAGGGCGAAGCCGGGCTCGAGCAGCCCGGCCGGCTCGATCATCAGGCGAAAGCGGTAGGACGCGGCGCGTTCCTCGGCCGAGGCGTAGCCGGGCCCGAAGCGCCAGCCATGCCCGCGATTGCGCGTGACGGCGCCGACTTCGGCGAGCCGGCGCAGCGCGGCCGCGAGTGTGGTGCGGCCGACGCCGTAGCGGGCCTGCAGCAGGCGCTCCGAGACCTCTTCCGGCAGGGCGCCGGACCGGCGGTCCCGCGCCAGCGCGACGATCAGCGCGGCGGCGGCATCGTCGCCATCCCCGGCGGGCGGGGCCAGGCGTTCGGGATCGAGGCCGAGATCGC
>JAYRQX010000589.1:0-2085 GCA_041910415.1 Acetobacteraceae bacterium
ACCGCCGCCGCCCGCGGCCGCGCCCTCTGGGCGGTGGCGGCGCTGGTGCGCCAGCATGCCGAGGCGCTGGCCGAGCTCGAGACGCTCTCCGCCGGCAAGCCGATCCGCGACACCCGCGGCGAGGTCGCCAAGGTCGCGGAGATGTTCGAATACTACGCGGGCTGGTGCGATAAGCTGCATGGTGAGGTCATCCCGGTCCCCACCAGCCACCTGAATTACACGCGCCACGAGCCGGTCGGCACCGTGGTGCAGATCACGCCCTGGAACGCGCCGATCTTCTCGGCGGGGTGGCAGATCGCGCCCGCCCTCTGCGCCGGCAACGCCGTGGTGCTGAAACCCTCGGAACTCACGCCGCTTACCTCGCTCGCGCTGGGCCTGCTGTGCAACGCGGCCGAGGGGATGCCGAAGGGGCTGGTCAACGTGCTGGCCGGCGCCGGGCCCACCACCGGCGCGGCGGCGGTGAGGCATCGGGAGACACGGCTGGTCGTCTTTGTCGGCTCGGCCGCGGCGGGCGCGCAGATCGCTGCGACGGCGGCACGCAACATCGTCCCCAGCGTGCTGGAGCTGGGCGGCAAATCGGCCAACATCGTCTTTGCCGATGCCGATCTCGACCGCGCGGCGATCGGCGCCCAAGCGGCGATCTTTGGCGGTGCCGGGCAGAGTTGCGTCGCCGGCTCCCGCCTGCTGGTGCAGCGCCCGGTGCGGGACGCCTTGGTGGAGAAGCTGGCGCGGGCCGCCGGCCGCATCCCCATCGGCCCGCCGACCGACCCCGCGACGCAGATCGGCCCCATCAATAACCGTCGGCAGCTCGACAAGATCGCCACCATGGTGGCCGCGGCGGGATCGGCCGGCGCGCGCATCGCCGCCGGCGGCGTCTGCCCCGCGGCGCTGCGGAAGACGGGCGGCTTTTACTTCGCCCCGACGGTGGTGGACGGCGTCGAGGCCAGCGCCGAGATCATGCGGGAGGAAGTGTTCGGCCCGGTCCTGGCCGTGCTGCCCTTCGACACGGAGGAGGAGGCCGTGGCGCTCGCCAATGCCACGCCCTATGGCCTGGCGGGGGCGGTGTGGACGCAGGATGTTGGGCGCGCCCATCGCGTCGCGGCGGCGGTGCGGGCCGGCACCTTCTGGGTCAACGGCTACAAGACCATCAACGTCGCCTCGCCCTTCGGCGGATTCGGGCGGTCGGGCTTCGGCCGCTCCTCGGGGCGGGAGGCGCTGATGGCCTACACCCAGACCAAGAGCATCTGGGTGGAGACAGCCGCGCAGCCCGGCGTCGCCTTTGGCTATGTCGGCTGAGAGAAGCGTCTGTCGCCGATGCTCGGCGTTGGCGAACCGATTCAGGGGGATGCCGCTTTACCCTTCGCGTAACGCCCGCCGGCCTCTCCGCGGTGGGTACCGACGCTTCGGTTCTGGCCGCAGAACCCACCGCATCGGTGACGGAGGAGAGCCCCGCCACCGATGCAATGGACTCGCCGCTGGCGGCGGAGGCCTCGGCACCGGCAGAATCCAACCACCGCTCGGGCGCTTCCGCTCCCGCGCCCTCCGGCAAGCTGGGCCAGATCCTGACCGCCATCGGTGCGTCGCAGGGTGCCACTCTCGGTGAGTTGGTCGCGCAGACCGGCTGGCTGCCCCACACCACCCGCGCTGCACTGACCCGCCTGCGCCAGCGCGGCCATCCCATCCGCCTGGTCAGTACTGAAGGCCGCAAGGCGTATCGCCTCGCATCCGATGCCGACGCGACGACAGACGTCGGTGGGCCGCTATGAGCCGACCTGCTCCCGACCTGACGGCAGCAATCGCAGCGCTGGCGCCGCTCAACACCATCGAGCTGCGGGCCGAATGGAAGCGCGTGCATGGCATTGCCCCATCAGCCCGCCTCCGCCCCGACATGCTCCGCCGCGGCGTCGGCTACAAGCTCCAGGAGGCCGCCCTCGGCGGCCTCTCTGGCCCCCTCCGCCGCCGACTGGCTAGGGTCTGTTGACATTTATCGACAAGCGATGATGCCGGCGGCGATGAGGATGGCTGCGCTGTAGCTGAGATCGGTCTTGTCGTATCGCGTGGCGATGGCGCGGAATTCTTTGAGCT
>JAYRQX010000590.1:0-2627 GCA_041910415.1 Acetobacteraceae bacterium
TCCGCAGAAGCTTGCGGACCACTTGAAGCACGGCGAGGCCGAAGCTGCGAAGCATGGACGGACGCTCGACCGCGCGGGATGGAAGCTCGTCATCAACATGCACTGCGCCGAGGAGGATGAGCGCGCCTTCCGCGACGTGCGCCATGGCGAGATGCTGGAGACGCTGACCTATTTCTCCGAAACCCTCGGCCGCCCGCCCATGCGCAGCGAGGATCCGCTGAAGGACGGGCTGGCTGCGGGGACCACGTTGGTGGGCTCCCCCGACACCATCGCGAAGGGCATCGAGCGCCTGCTCGCCTACACCGATGGCGGCTGCGGCGGCGTCCTGTTCCGCGCCCATGAATGGGCGAACCGCGAGGACAGCTGGCGCAGCTTCGAGCTGTTCGCCCGCTGGGTCATGCCGCGCTTCCAGGGCTCGCTGCGGATGCCGCTCGAATCCCGGAACTGGTGCAGCGAGAACCGCCACGGCATCGTGGGGCCGAGCATCGGCGCGATCGCGAAGGCGTTTACCGATGCGGGGCAGGCGGTGCCTGATCACATGCGGCTCAAGCTCCACACGGGGAAGGTGGAGTTGCCGAAGGGGTAGCGCGGATCTGCCCCCACCCCCCGGGCAAACGCTTCGCGTTTGCCCTGCCCTCCCCCGTTCGCTGCGCTCACAGGGGAGGGAGCCTCCCTCCCCTGCGAAGCGGGGGAGGGCCGGGGTGGGGGCACTCCTGCCTCAATCCACCCGCAATCCCAGCCGCCGAACCATCGCCCCCTCCTCCTCCACCTGGCGCCGCGCGAAGGCATCGTAATCCGCGCTGTTCATGTAGATCAGCGGCATGTCGTAGCGCTGCAGCGCCGCGGTGTGGATCGGGTCGTTCAGCGCGGCGTGGAAGGTGTCGTGCAGCACGCGCACGATCGCGGGGTCCATGTTCTTCGGCCCGGCGAGTCCATAGGGCGAGGTGCTTTCGATGTTCGTCCCGGTCTCCTTCAGCGTCGGCACGTTGGGGAAGCGCCGCGCCCGCTCGCCCGACCAGACGCAGAGCAGGCGCAACTGCCCGGCCTCGACCAGCGGCGCCCAGCCGGTGGAATCCGCATTCGCCTGCGTCGCCCCGCTCAGCACCGCCTGGATGTTGTCCGCACCGCCGCGGAAGGGCACGTGCAGCCACTCGATCCCATGGATCTGCGCGATCTGCTCCATGGTGATGTGCAGCGAGGTCCCGATGCCCGGCGAGCCGTAGGACACGCGGCCGGGATTGGCCTTCGCATGGTCCAGAAATTGCTGCCAAGTCTGCCAGGGGCTGTCGGCCCTGACCACCACGCCGAACAGGTAGCCCGTGACCTGGATGATGTAGGTGAAGTCCTGCAGGGGATTGAAGGTCGGGCGGCGCGTCATCGCCGGCATGCGGAAGACGCTGATGGGGAGCTGCCCCACCAGATAGCCGTCGCCGCGTTGTTCCTGCGCCATCATGGCGGCGCCCAGCGTGCCGGATGCGCCGGCGCGATTCTCGATGATGATGGGCTGGCTGATGTGCTTGCCCGCGGCTTCGGCGAGCGCACGCAACTGCCCGTCCGTGGACCCGCCGGGCGGCCAGGGCACGACCAGGCGGATCGGCCGGTTCGGAAAGCCCGATTGCGCCACGGCCGGGGCGGCCAGGGCGGCGGCTGCGGCGCCGAGGATGACGCGGCGGCTGAATGCGATGGTCATGGTCTCACTCCCGGTCGGTCCTGTTGCCGTTGAATCATACCAGATCTCGCAGATCGTGACCGATCTGCACCTCGGTCGCCGGCGCGCGCCTGGTTAAGCCGGACCGCCGGCGGCGGCCAGCTTCGCCGGCCGCAGGTTCCAATCAACCAGATTCGGTATCAGTCGCTGCTGAGGCCGAGGCGGCGGATGACCGTGCCCTCCTCCTCGATCGTTCGCATCGCAAAGGCGCGGTAGGCGTCGGTGTCCATGTACATCACCGGCATGTCGAAGCGGCTCAAGACCGCAACATGCGATGGATCCATCAATGCAGTCTTGAAGGCATCGTGCAGTACGCGCACCACGCCGGCGTCCATCCCCTTCGGTCCCGCGAGGCCGTAGGGCGACGCGGCCACCAGGTCTATCCCCGTCTCCCGCAGCGTTGGCGCATTGGGGAAGCGGCGCGCGCGCTGCTCGCCCCAGGTCACCAGCAGCCGGAAGCGCCCTTCCTCGACCAGCGGTGCCCAGCCGGTGGAATCGGCGTTGGCGATGATCTGGTTGGCGAGCAGCGCCTGCGCATTGTCGGACCCGCCGCGGAAGGGCACGTGCACCCATTGGATGCCCGCCATCTCCGCGATGCGTTCCATGGTGATGTGCAGGGTGGAGCCGACGCCCGGCGTGCCGTAGGTCACGCGCCCCGGATTGGCCTTGGCGTAGTCCAGGAATTCCTGCCAGCTCTGCCAGGGGCTGTCGGAGCGCACGACGACGCCGAACAGATAGCCCGTCAGATGCAGGATGTAGGTGAAGTCCCGCGTCGGATCGAAGGGCGGGCGGCGCGTCATGGCAGGGATGCGGAAGGCCGTCACAGGCATCTGCCCGACGAGATATCCGTCGCCGCGCGGCTCGCTCGCCATCATCGTGGCGAAATAGGTGATGGAGCGAGACTGTTCGAGGAAGACGA
>JAYRQX010000591.1:0-3707 GCA_041910415.1 Acetobacteraceae bacterium
GCGGGTATTAATGAGCCGCGTATGACCCTCTGGGCGAGCGGCTTCCAGCCGGCCTGCGTCCCGCCTACCGGTTGCGTGGTCGCGGCCTGGTGTTGACGCGCAGCGCCTGGCCCGGGGTGAGGTTGGTGGGCGTGGTCTGCGCCAGGTACCGGTAGCCTTCCGGATCCGGGACCACACCGGCCTGCACAAGACGCTCCCACATCCATGTGCCGACCTGCTCGGACCCCGCCTTGTCCGCCGAGTAGTCGATGCTGGGTGTCTGGGCGATGTTCAGCAGGTCCCGGTCGGTCTGCAACTCCCCGCGATCGCCACGCAGCAGCAGGCGCGTCACGAGCGGCACCGTCAGGCTCGCGTGGACGGTACTGTTCGCCCCGGCATCCTTCAGCCAGACCCAGAGCGCCTGCATGTCCTTGTCGTCGAACTCGCCCTCGGCCGCGACCTTCCAGGCATAGACCTCCACGCCGACATTGCAGGCGCGCATCAGGTCACCGGCACGCCGCGAGAGCAGGCTGAGCAGCTTGATCGCATTCGGGGGATCGTTCGCGGCTTCGCGGATGGTTTGCGCCAGCGGCCTGAAGTCCGGCTGCACCTGCGCGTGCCAGGGCACGCCGCCCATGCCGCCATGCGTTGCGTAGAAAGGGCGCTTTTCTGTCCGCAGCCCCATCGATCCCGCCAGGTCGCGCCGCGAGCTGGTGACGTGCAGGCCGCAATTCTTGAAGTAGTTCCGCGATCCCACACGCGGGTCGCGATAGGCGTGAAAGACGTTGCGCACATTGGCGGGCACCTGGTCCACGCGGATGTTCGGCTGGCGGTCCACCGCGTCGAAGAGGATCAGCGTGTCCACCATGCGATGCTCGAGCGGGAGGTCGAGCATCCGCCAGCAGAGCTCGATGCAGTAGGCGGCGCCGCGGCTGTAGCCGACGAGGTGCACCTTCTCGCGGTTGACGTTGTGCGTCGCCATCCGCTTGAGGAGTTCCCAGGCGCCGTCGATGATGGTGGCCCCATCCGTGCCCAGCAGATTGGGGCCGATGAAATAGTAGCGCTGCTGATCGGGGCACTGGTCGAGGATCCGGCGGACGAAGGTCCTCCGCAACTCGAGGTTGTCCCACCCTTGTGATCCCGTGCCTTCGATGCCGATGAGCATGTTCGCCTCCTGCGCCCCGCGCCCGGAAGCGTCGCACATCGATCCCCGCCGCCGAAATATTTTGAGGAGTTTTTGAACTTTTTGGATGGCCCGGGAATGCGCCGCAGCCCACCTTGCGGTCTTATGGCGCAGGGGGCATGAGCGCGCCGGATGTGAGAGGGAAAGACTGACCGATGAGCGATCCGGGCGAACAGGGCCCCGCCTATCTGCGCTGGCGCGAGGGTGGCGCGGCGCCGGAGACCGAGCGCTTCGCCACGCTGAACGCCGCGCTGGATGCGGTGGAGGCGCGGTGGGAGGCGCTGCAGCACCAGGCGCCGCAGGTGCTGGACCATCGCAAGGTGCTGGTCGCCAGCACGGAGGACCTGCGCAACATGATGGAAGCCGAGGACGACGCCGCGGAATAGAGCCGTGCCTCCACTCCCTCCCCTGCGAGCATCGCGAGCGGGGGGGTTGGACGCGCTGCGTCCAACCGGGGTGGGGGCAAACGCCCCCGCCGCCGTCACACGGTGAGCGTCTCGCCCACGGCGGGCGCCTTCACGCGCACGGCCTCGTTCCCCATCGCCTTGATGAAGGCCTCCGGGCCCTGATCCAGCATGGGGAAGGTCATGTAGTGGCAGGGGATGATGGTCTTCACATTCCCCAGGAAGCGCTTGGCGGCGAGCGCCGCGCTTTTCGCCCCCATGGTGAAGCGGTCGCCGATCGGCATGATCGCGACCTGCGGTTGGTAGATCTCGGCGATCAGCCCCATGTCCGAGAAGATGTCGGTGTCGCCGCAGTGATAGACGGTCGGCTCTCCCGCGATCTTCGGCGTCAGCACGATGCCGTTCGGCAGGCCGAGATTGTGGAAGACGCCGTTGCCGTCCACCTCGGCCGAGGAATGGAAGGCCTGGGTCAGCGAGACCGTGAACTCGCCCTGGTCGGTCGTACCGCCGGTGTTCATCGGGTCGAACGCCTTCACCCCCTTCGCGTTCAGCCACAGGCAGAGCTCGTAGGTCGCGACGAGCTTGGCGCCCTCGCGCTCGCAGATGGCCACGGTGTCGCCGATGTGGTCGCCATGGCCGTGGGAGAGCACGACATGCGTCGCGCCCTTCGCGACCTCGACCGGGTCGCCCTTGAAGGCGGGATTGCCGGTCAGGAAGGGGTCGATCAGCACGACCGAGGAACCGAATTCCAGACGGAAGGCCGAATGGCCGAGCCAGGTGATGCGCATGGGATTGTCCTTCGCGATGGGCTTGGCTGATCCTAACGCCATCGCCTCCGCCCGCGAAGGCCCGCGCCAGACGCGCCGAAGCGTGGCAGGATGGGACCCAACGCCGATGAGGAAACGACCGCGATGCCGAAGCCGCTCCCGCTGCTGCCCACCACGGTCGTCGGCAGCTATCCGCAGCCCCGCTGGCTCGTGGACCATGAGCGACTGAAATCCCAGCGCGTGCCGCGGGTGCGCGTGCCGGAAATCTGGCGCGTGGCGGAGCCCTTCCTCGAAGAAGCGCAAGACGACGCCACCATCGTGGCGATGCGCGACATGGAGCGTGCGGGCATCGACGTCATCACCGATGGCGAGATCCGTCGCGAAAGCTATTCCAACCATTTTGCGAACGCGCTCGCCGGGATCGACATCGCGAACCCCGCGGAAGTCGTCGGCCGCACCGGCGCACCCACCATCGTCCCGCGCGTGACCGGCCCCGTGAAACGCGAGCGCGCGGTCGAGGTGCGCGACGTGCAATTCGCGAAAGCCAACACCGACCGGCGCGTCAAGATCACCCTGCCCGGTCCCTTCACCATGATGCGCCAGGCGAAGAACGAGTGGTACCGGGACGAGGCCGACCTCACCATGGCCTTCGCGGAAGCGCTGAACGCCGAGATCCGCGACCTCAAGGCCGCCGGCGCCGACGTGATCCAGTTGGACGAGCCCTGGATGCAGGCCTTCCCGGACCAGGCCCGCCGCCTCGCCGTGCCGGCCATCAACCGCGCTCTGGATGGCATCGAGGGCGCGACCGTCGTGCATCTCTGCTTCGGCTATGCGGCGATGGTCGGCAACGACAAGCCGTCAGGCTATTCCTTCCTGCCGGAGCTGACGGACAGCACCGCGCAGCAGATCTCGATCGAGGCCGCGCAGCCGAATCTCGACCTCGCCATCCTGCGCGACCTGCCCGGCAAGACCGTGATGGTCGGCGTGCTCGACCTCGGCACCCCGCATGTGGAGACAGCCGATGAGGTCGCCGCCCGCATTCGCGCGGCGGTCGAGGTGATCGGCGCCGAGCGCGTCGTGCCCGCGCCCGATTGCGGCATGAAATACCTGCCCCGCGATCGCGCCTTCGGCAAGCTGAAGGCGTTGGCGGACGGCGCTGCCATCGTGCGGCGCGAGCTCGGCGCGTGACCGTGCTGCGCCGCGCCCTGCTGGCAACGCTCGCCGCGCCTGCTCTCGCGCAGGCGCAGCCGGCCTGGCCCAGCCGCACCATCCGCCTCGTCGTCGCCTGGGCGCCGGGCGGATCCATCGACACCATCGCGCGGCGGCTCGCGATCAAGCTGACCGAGGCGCTCGGGCAGAGCGTGGTGGTCGAGA
>JAYRQX010000592.1:0-3521 GCA_041910415.1 Acetobacteraceae bacterium
GCAGGCGATCTACGCATTTCGCGGCGCGACGGTACGCAACATTCTCGACTTTCCGCGCCAGTTCTCGCCGCCGGCGCGGGTGGTCGCGCTTGAGCGCAACTACCGTTCGACGACGCCGATCCTCGCCGCCGCCAACGCGGTGATCGCGCTGGCGGCGGAGGGCTACGTCAAGACACTTCGCGCCGCGCGCGAGGGCGGCGGGCAACCGCGACTGGTGACGGTGGGGGACGACGCGGACCAGGCCGGCTTCGTCGCCGCCGAGTCGCTGGCGCGGCGCGAGGCGGGCATGATGCTCAAGGCGCAAGCCGTGCTGTTTCGCACGGGGCACCACGCCGCCCGGCTGGAGATCGAACTCACCCGCCGCCGCATTCCCTTCATCAAGTTCGGTGGACTGAAGTTTCTCGAGGCGGCGCACGTCAAGGACGCGCTCGCGGTGCTGCGCTGGACGCGCAACCGGCGCGACCGTGTCGCCGGCTTCCGCGTCTTGCAGTTGCTCGACGGCGTGGGCCCGAGCATCGCCACCCGCCTGCTCGACGCGACAGTCGACGGCGGCGGGCATGCCTTGGCGGCGACGCGGCTGCCCTTGCGCTTGCCCGAAGCGGCCGCGGCTTCCTGGCGCGAGTTCGCGGCCGTCATCGACGATGCCATCGCCGCGCCGTGGCCGGCGACGTTCGAACGGCTATGCCAATGGGTCGGCAACACGCTCGAACACCGCCACGATGACGCCGCACCGCGCGCCGCCGATCTGGCCCAGTTGGCGCGCATCGCCGCCGGCTACCCGACCGGGGAACGCTTCCTGACCGAGCTCACGCTCGACCCGCCCGAGGCGACCAGCGACCACGCGGGCGTGCCGTTGCGCGACGAGGACTACCTGATTCTGTCCACCATCCATTCGGCCAAGGGCCAGGAGTGGCGCGCGGTGACGCTGCTCAATGCTGTCGATGGCTGCATACCGTCCGATCTGGCGACCGGGACGGCGGCTGAAATCGAGGAGGAGCGGCGCCTGCTTTACGTGGCGATGACGCGCGCGCGCGACCAGCTCGACATCGTGGTGCCGCTGCGCTTTCATGTCACGCATCAGGCCGCGCTCGGCGACCGTCATGTCTACGCCGCGCGCACGCGCTTCATTCCCGACGCGCTGCTGGCGCACTTCGCGCGGGAAACATGGCCGGAAGCTCCGCCGGTCGCGGCGGCGGGCAACGCCGCGATGGCGCGCGCCATCGACCTGGGCGCCCGGCTGCGTGCCATGTGGTGAGCGCGCCCAGGCCCGGGCGGATGCCGGCCCTGGCGACCATCTGACCTCCCCCGCCCAAAGTCAGTCCTGGCGGGACGGCGACATCCGCCTCAAAGGTCCAGTTGCATGGCGGCCAGCCGCGCGTAAAGACCGCCCTGTGCGCGCAGGTCGTCGGGCGTGCCGGTCTCGACGACGCGGCCGCGCTCCATGACCACGATGCGATCGACCCGTTGCACCGTCGCCAGGCGGTGGGCGATGATCAGCGTGGTGCGGCCGCGCATCGCGGCGGCGAGCCCGGCCTGCACCATGGCCTCGGATTCGGCGTCGAGCGCGCTGGTGGCTTCGTCGAGCAGCAACAGCGGCGCGCCCTTGAGGATGGCGCGGGCGATCGCGATCCGCTGGCGCTGGCCGCCGGAAAGCCGCGTGCCACGTTCGCCAAGGAAGGTGTCGTAGCCCTCGGGCAAGTGGGCGATGAATTCGTCGACCCGCGCCGCCCTGGCCGCCGCGATGACTTCGGCATCGGTCGCGCCCTCGCGGCCGTAGCGGATGTTCTCCAGCGCGCTGGCCGAGAAGATCACCGGGTCCTGGGCGACCACCGCGACGGCACCGCGCAGGTCGTGCAACGACAGCTCGCGGATGTCATGACCGTTGAGGCGCACGCGGCCGGTGTCCACGTCGTGAAAGCGGAGCAGGATCTGGAACAGGCTGGTCTTGCCCGCGCCCGACGGGCCGACCAGGGCGACGCTTTCGCCCGCCGCGATGTCGAGGTCGATGTCGTCCAGCGCGCGCGCGCCCGGCCGCGAGGGATAGCTGAAGCCGACATGCTCGAAGCGGATCGCCACCTGGCTTGGCGAGGCGAAGGGCACCGGTCGCGCCGGTTCGCGGATGCCGGGCTCGGCGTGCAGCAGTTCGAGCAGCCGTTCGGTGGCGCCGGCGGCGCGCATCACGTCGCCCCAGACTTCGGACAAGGTGCCAACCCCGCCGGCGACCAGGGCGGCATAGAGCACGAAGGAGGCCAGCTCGCCACCGGTGAGCACGCCGTCATGAACCTGGCGGGCGCCGACCCAGAGCACGAAGATGATGCTGCCCATCACCGCCGAGATGATCAGGCCGGTCAGGCCGGCGCGCACGCGGACGCGGCGGATCGCGGTGGCAAAGCTCTGTTCGGTGCGTTCGGCGAAGCGGCGCGCCTCGCGCGGCTCCTGGGTATAGGCCTGCACGGTGGGCATCGCGTTGAGAATCTCGCCAGCCAGCGCCGACGCGTCGGCGATGCGGTCCTGCGATTCGCGCGAGAGCTTCTTGACCCGGCGACCGATCGCCAGAATGGGCAGCATGACCAGCGCCATCAGGCCGAGGTTGAGGGCGAACAGGCTGAAGCTGGTGACGGCGAGCATGACCATTCCGCCGACGAACTGGAACAGGCTGCGCAAGCCCATCGAGATCGAGCTGCCGACCACGGTCTGGATCAGCGTGGTGTCGCCGGTGAGCCTTGACAGCACTTCGCCCGTGCGCAGCGTTTCGAAGAAGCGCGGCGACTGGCCCAGCACGCGGGCATAGACGGCGGCGCGCAGGTCGGCGGTGACCCGTTCGCCGATCCACGACACCGCGTGGTAGCGCGCCGCGACCGCGAGCGCCCAGAACACGGCGAGTCCGAACAGGGCGAGGAAGTGGCCGTCGAGCCCGAGCACGCCCGGCGGCCCGTCGCCCCGCGGCGCGGCACCGCCGAAACCGAAATCGATCAGGTCGCGGAAGGCCAGCGGCACCAGCAGCAGGGTGCCCGAGGCGAGGCAGAGCAGCACGAAGGCGAAGGCGATGCGCGCGCGATAGGGGCGGAGGAAGGGCCACAGCCCGGCCAGCGCGGAAAGCCGGCGCGGGTTCGCGGGCGGTACGGGAGCGGTTTCGGTCATGCCGGATTATGCGGCCTTGGCCATGCCGGTTTGCCGAAAGTCAGTCCTGGCGGGACGGCGAGAGCAGGCTAAATCTGCTTGACCTCGATGTTCAGCGTCTGGATGCGGTAGGCGATCTGGCGCGGCGTCATGCCGAGCAGGCGCGCGGCGCGGGCCTGGACCCAGCCGGCCTGTTCCAGCGCGGCGATCACCCGCTGCCGTTCGCTGACCTCGCCCAACGCAGACGGGGCGGCGTCGAACGAGGCGGAACCGTCGTCGAACTGCGGCGCGGGCGGCGCGAAAGTCAGTGTTGGCGGGACGGCGCGACCGCCGCCGTCGCGGCCGCGGTCGATGCGTATCTGTTCGGCATCGATGGCGCCGCTCTCCGACATCACCGCGGC
>JAYRQX010000593.1:0-2753 GCA_041910415.1 Acetobacteraceae bacterium
GGGCCTGGGGACAGGACCGCCAGTCCTGGTTGGTCGAGCACCGCGTTCTGGCGGGGAACCCCTTCGAGGCAGCGGTCTGGGAGGAACTCCGGCGGCTGCTGGGCGAGACCTGGCGCCATGCCTCGGGCCATCGCCTCCCGATCGCCATGGCGGCAATCGACAGCGGCGACGGCATGACCACTGCGGAGGTCTATGCCTTCGTGCGGCGGGCCGGCGCCGGGCGCGCCATCGCGGTCAAGGGCCAGGACGGACTGCGCGCCGCGATCGGGCAGCCCGCGGCGACGGAGGTGCGGCGCAACGGGCGCAAGCTCGGTGGGCTGAAGGTCTGGCCGGTCGGCTCGTCCTTTCTCAAGGCCGAGACCTATGGCTGGCTCAAGCTCGATCGCCCCACCGCGGAGAGCGGTGATCCTTTCCCCGCCGGCTTCGTACACCTGCCGATCCATGCCGCCGGCGAGGAGTTCTGTCGGCAGCTCACGGCCGAGCAGCTGGTCGCGCGCGCCGGTCGCAACGGCTTTCGGCGCCTCGAATGGGTCAAGACCCGCGAACGCAATGAGGCCCTGGACTGCCGCGTCTATGCACGCGCGGCCGCGGCCGCCCTCGGGATGGATGGCTGGGGCGAGGGACGCTGGGCGCGGATGGCGGATGCGCTGTCGCTGCCGGCCGACGAATCATCCTCCGCGGCGGCGCAGACATCGTCCGCCGCTGCACCGCCGACCCGCCCTCGCGCCTGGCTTGCCCCGCGTGGTGGCTGGCTGCGCTGAACCTGGAGATCATGATGACCGCCATCGTCCCGGTGCGCACCAGCATCGCCGCCGGCCAGGCGCTGAGCGGACCCGTTGCCAGCGTCGGCTACGGTGTCTGCCTGCTGCTGCTGCCGGCTGCCTGGACCGACGCCCCGCTCACCCTGCAGGGCTCGCTCGACGACGGCGAGCCCGCCGCCTGGGCGGACCTCTACGACCATCTCGGCAACGAGGTGGTGCTGACGGTCGCTGCCGGCCGGGCGCTCACACTGCCGCCGACGCTGCTGCTCGGCTGGCGTTGGCTGCGGCTGCGCTCGGGCCTCGCCACCGCGCCAGTGAATCAAGCAGCGGAACGCCTAATCACCCTCGGTATCCGGCCGCTCGCATGACCGCGCTGTTCCAGCACTACCTGCCGCCGGCGCCGGCGATGCTGCCCTACGTCTCGGGGCGGTTCTACGCCTCGCAGCACGCCCGCGCCGTGGGCGGCGCGGTCGCGATGACGGCGAACCGGCTGTACTGCGCGCCCTATGTCCTCGCGCGGCCGGGGCTATTCTCGGCCATGGCGGTGAGCGTGACGACGGGCGCCGCTGGCTTCCTGCGCATGGCCTTGGCTGCCGACGATGGAACGGGGCATCCCGGGCGCCTTATCGAGGAGCCGATACCGGACGCCGACACCACCTCCGCCGGCAATGCGCTCTGCCCCTTCGCGCAGCCGCGCTGGATCTCGGCCGGGGTCTGGTGGTTGCTGCTGTGCTTCTCCGGGGTGCCCTCGGTGCGCGGTACCAGCACCCAGGCGTTCAGCGGGGGGAACACGCTGTTGCTCGGCTCGGCCGCGGCGGATGGCGGCGCCGGGGGTGGCACGACCGGCAGCGAGAACGGGTTCTTCGCGGCGCTGACGCATCAGGCGGGCGTGCCGATCATGCCGAACCCGCCCACCGGGCTGTCCTACCTCGTCAATGCGGCGACGCCGCTGCCGACGCTCCGGGCCGCGTGATGGACCCCGCTGTTCTCGCCTGGGCGCTGGCGCAGCCCGCGGGCAGCCGCGCGGCAGTGCTGGCGGCCGCCTACACCGGCGGTACCACGCGCGTGACCTTCGACGGGCGCACCGTCGAGTACCGCAGCCTCGACGAACTCGGGCGGGCGCTGGCCGTGCTCCACGCGGCGGAGAACAGTGCCGCGCGTCGCCCCAGCGTCACGTTCGCCAGCTTCTCGCGCTAGGGAAGCAGGTGATGGGCCGTCTCCGTGATGCATGGAATGTCCTGCGCGGCTATGCCGCCGCGCAGGACCACCGCGCTTCCGCCTGGGCACCGTCCGGCGGCAGCGCGACGGCCGAGGTCGGCATGGCCGCTGCGACGGTCGCGCGGCGCGCCCGCGACGCTGTCCGCAACGATCCCTATGCCAGCCGCATCGTCGATCTCTGGACCGGCAATGCTGTCGGCGCCGGCATCACCACGCGCTGGCCGGACGACGCGCACGGCCGGGCGTGGCAACGCTGGGCCGAGAGCACCGCCTGCGATGCGGAGGGGCGGCTCGACCTCTACGGGCTGCAGGCGCTGGCCATGCGGGCGGTGGTCGAGAGCGGAGAATGCTTCGTCCGCTTCCTGCCGACCACGCCATCACCGACGAACCCAATCGGGCTGCGGCTGCAGGTCCTGGAGTGTGATCATCTGGACACAGGCCGCAATGGCACCGTCGCCAGCGCGCCCACCATCCAGGGCATCGCGCTCGGATCGGCCGGTGAGCCGATCGGCTACTGGCTGTATCCGGTCCACCCCGGTGCCTGGATGCTCCCCGGCGCGGGGATGGCGAGCGCGTTCATCCCGGCGTCCGAGATCCTGCACATCTACCGCAAGCGTCGCCCTGGCCAGCTGCGCGACGTCTCCTGGCTGGCGCCCGTCCTGCTGCGCCTCCGCGACCTCGGCGACTACGAGGCCGCCTTGCTGATGAAGGCTAAAATCGAGGCTTGCCTCGCGGCCGTGGTCACGGAGGAGGGCGACGAAGCACTGACCGGGA
>JAYRQX010000594.1:0-1913 GCA_041910415.1 Acetobacteraceae bacterium
ACGGGGCTCGGCTTGGCGATCACGCGCCGCCTGGCACGGCTGATGGGCGGGGACGCGGGTCTGGTCAGCGAACCCGGGCGCGGCAGCACGTTCTGGTTCAGCGCCTGCCTGGCCGAGGGCAAGCCGGTGCCAAAGGCGGCCGCCCGCGACGCCGATGACTGCGCGGAAGACCGGCTGCGCGCGCGACGATTCAGCGGGCATGTGCTGCTGGTCGAGGACGATCCCCTGAATCAATTGGTCGGCGAGGAGTCGCTGCGGTCGCTCGGCCTGGAAGTCGACCTGGCTGAGAACGGCGAGGAAGCGGTTCGCCTGATCCAGGCGCATGACTTCGACGTGGTGTTGATGGACATGCAGATGCCGGTGATGGACGGCCTCTCCGCGACGCGCGCGATCCGTGCCATGCCCGGGCGGGGCGACCTGCCCATCATCGCGATGACCGCCAGCGCCTTCGCCGAGGACAGGCAGGCCTGCCGGGACGCCGGAATGAACGACTACCTCGGCAAGCCCTTCGAGATGGATCTGATGCGCGCCGTGCTGGCCAGATGGCTGGGCCGCGAAGGGCGCCCCGCGCCGTCACGCCAAGGCTGACTTTCGCGCGGCGCATCGTCGCGCCGCCGATTTTCCCCTGCGGTATCCTTCGCGCCTTTCCCCATCCATAGCGCGGAGACTCACCATGGCGATGCACGAAATCGACTACTACCTGCACGGCGACGACATGCAGTTCGTCGAGATCGAACTCGACCCCGAGGAGGCGGCGATCGGCGAGGCCGGCAGCATGATGTACATGGAAGACGGCATCCAGATGGACACCGTGTTCGGCGACGCCTCGGCCAACCAGGGCGGCATCTTCGGTAAGCTGCTCGGTGCCGGCAAGCGCCTGATCACCGGCGAATCGCTGTTCACCACGGTCTATACCAACAAGGGGCAGGGCAAGAAGAAAGTGGCCTTCGCCGCGCCCTACACCGGCAAGATCATTCCCTTCGACCTGGCCAAGCACGGCGGCATGATGATCTGCCAGAAGGACGCTTTCCTCTGCGCGGCGAAGGGCGTCGCGCTGGGCATCGCCTTCCAGAAGAAGCTGGGCACCGGCTTCTTCGGCGGCGAGGGCTTCATCATGCAGAAGCTGGAAGGCGATGGCCTGGCCTTCGCGCATTCCGGCGGCACGGTGCTGGAGCGCAACCTGGCGCCGGGCGAGATATTGCGCGTGGATACCGGCTGCGTGGTGGCCTACACGCCCAGCGTGGATTTCGACATCCAGTTCGTCGGCGGCATCAAGACGGCCTTGTTCGGCGGCGAGGGCCTGTTCTTCGCCGTGCTGCGCGGGCCGGGCACGGTGTGGCTGCAATCGCTGCCCTTCGCGCGGCTGGCCTCGCGCATCTTCGCGGCGGCGCCGGTGCGCCAGGGCGGCGGCGGGGCCAATGCGGGCGAGGGCGGCGTGCTGGGCACGCTGTTCGGCGGCGACGACTGAACCGCCAGCGCTCAGTCTTCGGGCAGCAACTCCGTATCGTCGTGCGCGTAAGGCGGCGAGCAGCAGCAGAGGATGCGCAAGGGCGCCGCGCCCAGCGTGGCCACGCAATGCGGCGTGCCGGGGGCAATGGCAACCGTGTCGCCGGGGCCGATTTCGAAGGTTTCATCGCCCAGTGTCATCAGGCCGCGGCCGGCGGTGACGTGGTAAAGCTCCTCGCCGCGCGGGTGGCGATGCAATGCCGTGCGCATGCCGGGCGGCACGGTCGCCTCGGCCAGGCTCTGCGCGGCGTTGCCGTGCGTGGCCGGGTGCATCAGCTCGCGGATCTCGGAGCCGTCCTTGGTGAGGTAGGCAGAAATGTCGGCGTGGCGCGTGCGCATGGCGGCCGATCATACCCGGCGCCTGCCTGGTGGCGATGAACGACGCATTGCCCGCGCGCGGCTTCGGC
>JAYRQX010000595.1:0-1806 GCA_041910415.1 Acetobacteraceae bacterium
CGAGGCCGCTCACGAATACGCCGCGCGCGTTGAGCTTTTCCTGCAGCTTGGCGACCGTCATGCCGGCCCCCGTCACGTCGAAGAAGACGAGGTTCGTCTCGGGCTCCTCGACATTCACGCCCGGGATCTGGCGCAGGCCGCGGGCGAGCGCCTTGGCGTTGGCGTGGTCCTGAGCCAGCCGCTCGATGTTGTGCTCCAGCGCATAGATACAGGCGGCGGCAACGATGCCGCCCTGGCGCATGGATCCGCCGAGGCGCTGCTTCCAGCGCCAGGCCATGCCGATGAACTCCTTCGATCCGCACAGCACGGCGCCGAGCGGCGCGCCGAGGCCCTTGGTGAAGTCGAGCCAGAGGCTGTCATAGGACGCCACCATATCCTTGGGCGCGATGCCCGCCGCGACGCAGGCATTCATCAGCCGCGCGCCATCCATATGCGTGGCCCAGCCCTGCTCATGCGCGACCGCCGCGACCTCGTTCAACTGCGCGAGCGGCCAGACCTTGCCGCCGCCGATATTGGTGGTCTGCTCGACATGCAGCAGGCGCTGCGGGGGCGCGTAGCGCGTGCGCGGGCGGATCGCGGCGCGCACGTCGCCGGCCGTGTACATGCCGTTCGCACCGCGCATGGGCATGATCTGCGCGCCGGTCAGCGCGGCATGGGTGCCGCCCTCGCTGTGCAGGATGTGGCTGGTCTCGTGCGCCAGCACCTCGTCGCCCTTCTGGCAGTGCGTGAGGATGGCGATGACGTTGCACATGGTCCCCGACGGCAGGTAGATCGCCGCCTCCTTGCCCATCATCGCGGCCATGCGGTCGCAGAGTTCCCACACCGTGGGGTCGTCGCCATGCTGCTCGTCGCCGACCTCGGCGCGCATCATGGCCTCCTTCATGTCAGGCGTCGGCTTGGTCTGGGTGTCGGAATAGAGGTTCACCCGCACAGTCAGCGCGCCGCCCGGCGGGCGGGCGGGGGTCCAGTCCTGGGTCCTGCTGGTGTGCTCGTAGGCCAAGGCTCTTCTCCGGGTCAGGGGCTGAGGGTGGGAATGAGGCTAGCACCCATTTCGGGGAAGCCGAATTCCGAGGCGCACGCCAACGTGACCCGAGGGGTCGAATCCGCGCAAATCCCTGCGCCGCATGGGGCTTTCGGCAAACCGTTCCGCAATGTCGCGCAAGGCCCCGCAAAGCACCCTCGCGCAGCAAGCCCCCGCGGTGGCAGACCATCGCGGCGCGGCCAAGCCTGCCGCGCCTACCGGGAGATTGTTCATGTCTCAGGCCAAGCAGAATTCCGCCCCCGCGGCAGACCTTGCATCCCGTGCGATGGCAACCGATGCGCGGCTCGCCGAGCAGGTCTTCGGCGCGCAGCGCCAGGTGTCCGACATGACGCTCGCCTTCGCGAACGAGGTGATGGACTTCACCGCGCGCCGCATGAAGGCGCAGGCGGAGTTCGTCTCGCGGCTCGGCCGCTGCACCGACGCGGCGGACCTGCTCGACGCGCAATGGCGCTTCGTGACGGACACGGCGCAGGACTACGCGACCGAGATGTCCACCCTGACCAAGGTGATTCAGCCGAACGCGTAGGGCGCCACGGGCGCGGTCAGCCTTCCGGGTAGTGCCGCGCCCAGACCGGCGCGAGCTTCGGCCGCGCCATGACGGCCTGCGCGAGCGTCTCGAGCTTCGGGCATTCCCGCGCGCGCCAATCCCTGCCCTTCGCCCAGCGCGACAGCACGGCCAGGTAGGGATCGGCGATGGTGAGGCGTGCGCCGAGCAGGTAGGGCTCGGACGGCGTGCCCTTGAGGCCGGCCTCGGCTTCGACGAG
>JAYRQX010000596.1:0-1776 GCA_041910415.1 Acetobacteraceae bacterium
GCCGGCGCCGACGTAGCCGCGCAGGCGGTCCGCGAGGGGGCGGGACGCGATCGCGGTGAGCGTGAGGGGGGTCGCATCGAGATCGGAAACCCAGCGGATGCCCTCCTCGACATCGCCGCCCGAGTCGGCGAACTGGAATACGCCCAGTTCGAGCGCCCAGGTATCGTTGAGGATCCAGGTGGCCTGCGCGCCGGGCGCGAAGTCGCTGTCCCCCACATCGCCGCCCGCGGTGATGCCGGCGCTGGCGCCGATCTTCCAGGAGGCCGCGCCGGTGGTGCACGAGGCGAGGGCGAATGCCGCAATGAAGCACGCGAGTCTTTTCATGATCGCTCTCCTGTTCTGGCGGCGCGGTACCGGTTCGTCCGGCGCCGCGCGATGGACCGGCGCCGCGCGCCGCCGCTCCCGCGAGGGGGGGGCGCGGCCCCACCCGGTGCCGCCGCAAGCCTGCTCCGGACGCCATCGCGTGGGAAGATCGGGGAAAACCTGAACTCGACGTCACGGCCGTGCCGCGCCTCCGTGTCACCATCGTGTCGCCCCGCCCGCCGCCGCCCCCCGCCCGCCGGCATGTCGTTCTTGCGCTGACCTTATGCACTTATGTACATATGCGCATATGTACATAAGTGCATGTGCGGTCCGAGCGGCAGCGGCGGGCGGAACAAGGATGCTGCGGCGGGCGCAGGTGGAATGAGGATGGCCCGGATCGGGAGAAAGGGGTGGAGGTATGAGCAGGGTGTTGCTGCCGTGGGCGGAGGCCAAGGCAAAGGCGGAGGTCCTGAAGGCGCTGGGGAATCCCGTGCGGCTTCTGGTCGTGGAGGCGCTGCGGGAAGGGGAACTCGCGGTGCAGGATCTCAACAGGCTCGTCCCCGTGCACCAGACGACGCTGTCGCGCCACCTCGCGATCCTGAAGAAGGTGGGCGTCGTGGAGGAGCGGCGCGCGGGGCCGCGCGTGCTGTACGCGCTGGCCGCGCCGGCCGCCCTACGCGCCTTCAGCCTGGCCCAGGATATCGTGAAGGCCGACCACCAGCGGCGCCAGCGCGCGCTTCCGGCGTGAGGCAGGGCATTCGCGCTTGATGCCGCGCCGCTGCGACCGCTAGAGTCGCCCCGTTTTCCCGCAGGTACCCGCGGGCAGGAGGTCCCCATGGCAGGCATTTTCAAGGCCTATGACATTCGCGGCATCTACGGAAAGACCTTGAACGAGGACCTGGCGCGCCGCATCGGGCGCGCCTTCGTCACGTTTCTCAAGTGCCGCCGGGTGGTCGTCGGCCGCGACATGAGGCCCCACTCGGAACCGCTCTTCCAGGCCCTGGCCGACGGTCTGACCCAGCAGGGCGCGGACGTCATGGACCTCGGGCTTGTCTCCACGCCCATGACCTACTTCGCCAACGGCACGCTGGGCGCGGATGCGAGCATCATGATCACCGCCTCCCATAACCCGGGCGAGTGGAACGGATTCAAGCTGTGCCGCGAACAGGCCATCCCCATCAGCGGCGCGACCGGCATCCAGAACCTCGAACGCATCTGCCTCGACGGTTCCTTCGCCGCGACGCCCGCGCAGCGGGGGCGCATCTCCCGCCACGATATCGTGCCGGCCTACGTCGAACGCATCCGCTCCTTCGCCGACTTCCGCCGCCCGCTCGCCATCGCCGTAGACTACGCGAACGGCATGGGCATCACCGAGGGCCAGGTCCTGCGCGGCCTGCCGAACCTCACGATCGACCCGCTGTTCGACACCCTCGACGGCACCTTCCCGAACCACGAGGCCAACCCCATCGAGCC
>JAYRQX010000597.1:0-1687 GCA_041910415.1 Acetobacteraceae bacterium
GGAGGCGGTGGCGATCCTGCACGGTGAGGGGGAGCGGCCGCGGTGGAACGCGGGCGGCGATCGTGCGGTGTGGCAGTTCCCGCGGGCGCGGGGCGGTTCTCACCCGGCGGAGAAGCCGATTGCGCTGGTGCGCCGCTGGATCGCGGACTTCACGGATCCGGGCGACCTCATTCTCGATCCGTTCATGGGGTCGGGGACGGTGTTGCGGGCGGCGAAGGACCTCGGGCGGCAGGCGATCGGGATCGAGATAGACCGGCGGTGGTGCGAGCACGCTGCGGCGCGCCTCTCGCAGGCGGTCATGCCGGGGATGGGCGAACCCGTGGCCGCGCGCGAGGACGGCGGCGAGGCAGTGGAGCTGTTCGCGATGGGGGGTGAGCGGTGAGGGAGCCAGTGTTCGCGGACGCGCTTTCGGCGCTGTACATGGGCGATTGCCGCGAGGTCATGGCCGAGATGGATGCATGCTCGATCGATGCCGTCGTCACGGATCCGCCGTACGGGCTCGAGTTCATGGGCCACGATTGGGACAAGCTCGAGGATGGTCTCGCCGACCGGGGGATGTGGAAGGGCCGGAGGGGGCGCGGCGGTTCGAAGATCGGCGCCGGGTCGGCCCCGGGCGGGGCGCGCGTCGTTTTCGGCATGAAGCGGCATTCATACAAGCGCTGCAGGACATGCGGGAAACGGTCATTCAGTAGCTCCCCGTGCGTGTGCGCGTCGCCCGATTGGCAGATCGAGCACACGGCCGGAGCGCCTTCGGGGGCGATCCGGGCGCAGCGCTGGCACGAAACGTGGGCGCGCGAGGCGTACCGCGTGCTCAAGCCGGGCGGGCACCTCCTCGCGTTCGGGGCGCCGCGCACGTTTCACCGCCTCACGGCAGCGCTCGAGGATGCCGGGTTCGACATTCGCGACTGCCTGATGTGGCTCAACGGCAGCGGGTGGCCGAAGCACCCAACGGTGCTCAAGCCGGCGTGGGAGCCGATCGTGCTCGCGCGCCGCCCGCTCGATGGCACCATCGCCGGCAACGTCGCGGCCCACGGGACGGGGGCGCTCGACGTGGAGGCGGCCCGCATTCCCGGCGGCGAACGGCCGCTCGGCGGGCGCGCCGTTGGGACGACGGACCTCGGGCGGTGGCCGGCGAACGTCGTGCTCGACGAGGTCGCGGCGGCGATGGTCGACGCCCAATCGGAGGGCGCGTCGCGGTTTTTCTACTGCGCGAAGGCGGCGCCATCGGAGCGTGATGCGGGCCTCGAGGGCGTCCGAAACAGTCACCCGACCGTGAAACCCGTCGACCTCATGCGCTGGCTCGTGCGCCTCGCCGTGCCGGTGGGGGGCAGCGTGCTCGACCCATTCACCGGGTCGGGAACGACGCGCCTCGCCGCGATAGCCGAAGGCCGCCAGTTCGTCGGCGTCGAACTGAGTCACGAGTACCTCGCGATCGCCGCCGCGCGGCGCGCGACGCCGGGGTTCGCCATTTGAGCGGGCGCGCCGTGGCGCTGGCCGCGGCCGGGCTCGCCATCATCACGCTCGCAACCGGGCTTTCGGGCCCGCGAGAACCAAACCGCGACAGGAAGGACTTCGAAACCATGCCAACACTCGCACCCGAACGGCCGCGCACGTGGCCATGGCCGCCGGCCGAAACGCCGATCCGGCTCACGCCGCTGACGGTCCCACCCGCGCCGCCGACGATTAC
>JAYRQX010000598.1:0-6107 GCA_041910415.1 Acetobacteraceae bacterium
AAGATCGCCTTCGGCGCCGCGAAGCACCTGCTGCGCACGGCCAGGGAGAAGGACCCGAACGCCGAGGCGAAGGGTTCGGTCGCGATCTTCTCCCTGGAAATGAGCGCGGACCAGCTGGCGACACGCCTGCTGTCCGAGGAATCGCGCATCTCCGGCGACCGCATCCGCCGCGGCGAGATCGGCCAGCGCGACTTCGACCGCTTCCTGGAAGTCAGCCGCGAGCTCTCGGCGCTGCCGATCCATATCGACGACACGCCGGCCATCACCATCTCGGCGCTGCGCACGCGCTGCCGGCGGCTCAAGCGCACGCGCGGGCTCGACCTCATGGTGGTGGACTATCTGCAGCTGATGCGCCCCGCGGCCGGCACGCGCCCGGAAAGCCGCGTGCTGGAAATCAGCATGATCACCCAGGGGCTCAAGGCGATCGCGAAGGAGCTGTCCATCCCCGTCATCGCGCTGTCCCAGCTCTCCCGCGCCGTCGAATCGCGCGAGGACAAGCGGCCGCAATTGTCGGACCTGCGCGAATCCGGCTCCATCGAGCAGGACGCCGATGTGGTGATGTTCATCTACCGCGACGAATACTACGTGCAGGCGCAGCAGCCGAAGATCGCGGCCTTCGACAATGACGAGAAATTCCAGGACGCGCATCAGCGCTGGCAGGAGAAGATGGAACAGGTCCACAACAAGGCGGACCTGATCATCGCCAAGCAGCGCCACGGTCCCACGGGTTCGATCCCGCTCTTCTTCGAGGGCGAGTTCACGCGCTTCGGCGACCTCGATACCCATCACGCCGAGGGCTATGCGGGGTAGGCGCGACCTGTGCTAGGCCGGGGGCCATGTCATCCCCGCCCGTGATCCGCCCCCTCCGACCCGATGATTTTTCCGCCTGGCTGCCGCTGTGGGAGGGCTACAACGCCTTCTACGGCCGCAGCGGCCCGACGGCGCTGCCCGAGGCCATCACGCGCACGACCTGGCAGCGCTTCTTCGACGGCTATGAGGCGATGGAGGCGCTGGTCGCCGAGCAGGACGGCAAGCTGGTGGGCCTGGTGCATTTTCTGTTCCATCGCTCGACCACGCTGATCGGGCCGATCTGCTATCTGCAGGACCTGTTTGCCGACCCCGCGCTGCGCGGGAAGGGCATCGGCCGCGCGCTGATCGAGGCCGTCTATGCCCGCGCGAAGGCCGCCGGCAGCCCGCGGGTCTATTGGCAGACGCAGGAGACGAATGCGACCGCGCGCCGCCTCTACGACCAGGTGGCGAACAACTCGGGCTTCATCGTCTATCGCAAGGAATTGTGATGGCGGCGCCGCATTCCGACCAGGCGGTGCTGACGGTCGATCTCGGCGCCATCGTCGCGAATTGGCGCGCGCTGGGCGTGCAGCACGGCGCGCCGGTCGCGGGGGTGGTGAAGGCGGATGCCTATGGCCTGGGCGCTGCCGCGGTGGGCCGCGCGCTGGGTGAGGCGGGCTGCGTGCATTTCTTCGTGGCGCATCTGTCGGAAGGCCTGGCGCTGCGCCGCGCCGTGGGCACCGGGCCGATGATCGCCGTCCTCGACGGCTTCCTGCCGGGGGAGGACGAGGGTGCCGCGCTGGTGCCGGTGCTGAATTCCCTGGGCGATGTCGAGGCCCATGCGACGGCCGCGCGCACGGCGGGACGGGAACGGCCCGCGATCCTGCACATCGATACCGGCATGGCGCGGCTCGGCCTGGATGCGAAGGATCTGGCAGCGCTGGCCGCGGATCATGGCCGGCTCACGGGCATCGCGCTGCGCCATGTCATGACGCATCTCGCCTGCGCGGACGAGCCGGCGCATCCCATGAACGAGGCGCAGGCCGCGCGCTTCGCCGCCGCCTGCGCGCGGCTGCCGAAGGCGCCACGGTCGCTCGCCAATTCCTCCGGCCTCTTCCTCGGGCCGCGCTTCGCCTCCGAACTCGGCCGCCCCGGCTGCGCCCTCTACGGCATCAACCCCACGCCGGCCGCCCCGAACCCGATGCGGCAGGCGGTGCGGCTGGATGTGCCGGTGCTGCAAGTCAGAAACATCGCCGCCGGGGAGAGCGTCGGCTACGGCGCGTCCTGGACCGCGGCGCGGCCGTCGCGAATCGCGACCGTTGCGCTCGGTTATGCGGACGGCTACCTCAGATCGCTCTCCGGCCGCGGCTATTGTGCGTTCGGTGGGACGCAACTGCCCCTGCTGGGCCGGGTATCCATGGACCTCGTCACCCTCGACGCCACAGACTGCCCCGCGCTCCGCCCCGGCGACCGCGTGACCGCGATCGGCGGGGCGGGCCTGACGCCCGACGATCTCGGCGCGCGCGCGGGCACGATCGGCTACGAGATCCTGACCGGCCTCGGCGCGCGCTATGCGCGCGAGCATGTGGGCGGCTGAGGCGATGGAGGCCGCGCTCAACCCCGTCGCCGCCATCGGGCGTGGCGTCATCGGCGCCTGCCGCGCCGTCGGCGAGATCGCGCTCTTCGCGCTGCGGGCGCTGGCGCTCGCGTTGCGCCCGCCCTTCCACTGGCGGCTGCTGCGCACGCATTTCATCGAGATCGCCTATTTCAGCCTGCCCGTCGTCGCGCTGACCGCGATCTTCACGGGCATGGTCCTCGCGCTGCAATCCTACACCGGCTTCGCGCGCTTCAACGCCGAAGGGGCGGTGGCGAACGTCGTCGTCATCTCCATCACGCGCGAGCTCGGCCCCGTCATCGGCAGCCTGATGGTCGCGGGCCGCATCGGCGCGGCCTTCGCGGCCGAGATCGGCACCATGCGCGTGACCGATCAGATCGACGCGCTGACGACGCTCTCCACCAACCCCATGCAGTATCTCGTCACGCCGCGGCTGATTGCGGGCATCCTCGCCCTGCCGCTGCTGGTGCTGGTGGCCGATGTGCTCGGCGTGATGGGTGGATGGTTGATCGGCACGGCGAAGCTCGGCTTCGGCTCGGCCGCCTATCTGCGCGCGACCTTCGACTTCGTGCAGACCATGGACGTGGTCTCGGGCCTGGCGAAGGCGGCGGCCTTCGGCTTCGTCATCGCGCTGATGGGCTGCTGGTGCGGCTACAACAGCCGCGGCGGCGCGCAGGGTGTGGGCGCCGCGACGACGGCGGCGGTGGTGTCCTCCTCCATCCTGATCCTCGCGCTGGACTACGTGCTGACGGAGATGTTCTTCGCGCGATGAGCGGCGAGCGCCCAAAAATCCGGCTGCGCGGACTGACAAAGCGCTTCGGATCGAAGCTGGTGCTGGATGGCGTGGACCTCGATATCCGCGCGGGCCACGGCATGGTCATCCTGGGCGGGTCGGGCTCCGGCAAGTCCGTGACGATCAAATGCATCCTCGGCCTGATCGAGCCCGATGCGGGCACGATCGAGATCGACGGCCGCGACGTGCTGACGATGGACCGGCGCGAGCGCGAGGCGGTGGGCGATCACATCGGCATGCTGTTCCAGAACGCGGCACTCTTCGACAGCCTGCCGGTCTGGGAGAATGTCTGCTTCAAGCTGCTCGCGCAGAAGCGCATCACCCGCGCCGGTGCGCGCGACAAGGCGGCCGAGGTGCTGGCGCAGGTGGGCCTCGCGGCCTCGGTCGGCGATCTCTATCCGGGCGAGCTCTCGGGCGGCATGCAGAAGCGCGTCGGCCTCGCGCGCGCCATCGCCGCCGAGCCCGACATCATCTTCTTCGACGAACCGACCACCGGCCTCGATCCCATCATGGGGGCGGTGATCGACGGGCTGATCGTCGATTGCGTGAAACGGCTCGGCGCGACCGCGGTCTCCATCACCCACGACATGGCGAGCGCCCGGCGCATCGGCGACGACGCGGCGATGCTGTTCAAGGGCAAGGTCGTCTGGACCGGCCCCGCGGCTGAACTCGGCGCCAGCGGCAACGCGATCGTGGACCAGTTTGCGCGCGGCGAGCGCGACGGCCCGATCCAGATGGAGCTGCGCCGCTGACGCCCTCCGCGCCTGATCAAACGCAGTTGTGATCGCCGATCGGGCCGATCCGGCCCAGGACGGCTGAAATCCGGCGGCGGGCGGCCAACCCCTGGCTCCCCCGCGCCTTATCCCCCAGCCTGCTCCCTGTCCGACGCCCGGCACGCCGCCGGTCCGCCACCCAGGGACAGTGTCGGAGGGTGACGGTGACGCCGCACAAATTCGCACTCGGCCAGCAGGTCGTCATGCGCAGCGCTTCGCTGGAACGCCACATTCCCCAGGGTGTCTACACCATCAGCCGCGCCCTGCCGGGCGACGATCTCGACCGGTCCTACCGCGTCCGTCATGCGGGCGACGGGCATGAGCGCGTGGTGCGCGAACGGCAGATCGAGGCGCATGACGCCATGCCGTCGCTGCCCAGCGCCTGATCCCGCGGCGTGTCCGGCGATGGTCAGTTCTTCGCGCCGCCGCCCATGCGGGCGAAGACCTGGCGATCCTTGTTCTCGCGCATCAGCATGGTGATGCTCGGCATCGTCTCGAAGCCGAGGCCAAGGGGCATGCCGCTGTCGGGATCGGCCATGATCTGCGCATAGCTCTCGCTTGAGACCTTCTGCCAGGCGCCGGAGGGTTTCTTCGTCTCGACCTGCACGACGGTCGCCTTGAACACCAGGCGCAGGATGGCCTGCGTCGGCGCCGCGGGTCTGGTCAGGCTGGGATGGCCGCCGATGAGCTGCCAGCCATTCGCCAGGGCCCAGCGCGTGATCGCGTCCTTGTCCATCATGGTCGTCGGGCGCCGCGCGTCAGCGCCGCGCCTTGCCCTTCGCGATCTCGCGCTCGATGGCGCTGCGCTCGGTCGCGCCGCTGCTGCGGATGATCTCGCGCACGATGGCGGGCGAGATCCGGTGCCGCTTCGCCAGATAGGCGACATCCTCCTCGATCCGCGCGGCGGTCTCGGCATCAGGCGCCGCGGTCTTCAGCTTGGCTTGCATGGCTGCGCGATCCTTGCGTGCTGGCCCCTTCGGGGCGGTGGAAAGGAAAGCGGGCCGAACCGAACGAGGCTGACGCAGGCGCATATGCGCCGGGCCATGCTGCACCGCAAGAGCCATCGGCGCTCGTTTCGCCCTGGGGCCGTCTGCGCCGGCCGCCGACTTGACCGCGGGTCGCGCGCGGAGGCTACCATCGGCTGGCGCACCGACCGGGGCCGCACGACCGGCCGGGCCATCAGGACGTTCGACCATGCCGCTCACGCTCAAGCCGCTCCATCCGCTTTTCGCCGCCGAGGTCACCGGCATCGACCTGCGCACGCCGCCAGCGCCCGATGTCGCCGCGGAGATCCACAAGGCCATCGGTCGCTACGGCGTGCTGGTCTTCCCGGGACAGGAGCTGGACGACGACCAGCAGATGGATTTCGGCCGCGCGCTCGGTCCGCTCGAGCCCACGCGCGCCGTCGTGGACGTGCACAAGAACCGCCTGAAGCACGAGGAAATGAACGACATCTCCAACCTGGACGAGGACGGGCATATCCTGGCCGCCGACGACCGGCGCCGGCTCTTCTCGCTGGGCAACCGGCTCTGGCATTCCGACAGCAGCTTCAAGAAGACGCCCTCGCTCTATTCCATGCTGCATGGCCGCGCCGTACCGCCCGAAGGGGGTGCGACGGAGTTCGCCGACATGCGCGCGGCCTGGGATGCGCTGCCCGACGCGATGAAGGCGCGGCTGCGCGACAAGATCGCCTGGCATTCGCTGATCTATTCGCGCGGGCTGCTCGGCTTCACCGACTACACACCGGAGGAACGCGAACGCTTCGCCCCGGTGCCGCAGCGGCTGGTGCGGCGCCACGCGGGCTCGGGCCGCCTCAGCCTGTTCCTCTCCTCGCATATCGGCCGCATCGACGGCATGCCGCAGCCGGAGGCGATGCTGCTGGTGCGCGAGCTGACGGAGTTCGCGACCCAGCGGGACTTCGTCTATTCCCACCGATGGAAGCAGTGGGACCTGGTGATGTGGGACAACCGCTGCACCATGCACCGCGCAACGCCCTATGACGACGCGAAGCACCGCCGCGACATGCGCCGCGTCACGCTGCAGGACGTGGCGCCGACGCTGGAACAGGCGGCCTGATATCGGCGGCACGAGGCTTTGACTCGTGCCGAGGCCGCGACGGGCACCCATGCGAAATCGC
>JAYRQX010000599.1:0-1566 GCA_041910415.1 Acetobacteraceae bacterium
CTCCAGCAGCCGCGCCGCCTGCATGGTCAGCGTCGAGCCGCCGGAGACGATGTGCCCCGCGCGGATCCATTGCACGGACGCACGCGCCAGCGCGATGGGATCGACGCCCGGATGCGCGCGGAAGCGCCGGTCCTCGGCCGCGATCAGCAGGTCCACGAGATGCGGCGGCACGTCGCCCGTCGTCGTGCGCAGCCGCCAGGTGCCGCCCGCCGCCGGCAGAACGGAGAGCGTGCGCCCCTCGCGGTCCAGCACCTCCACGCCCGAGGCGAGGCGCGCCAGGTTTGGCGGAAACATCCGGTCGAGCGCGACCGCGCCGCCCGTCAGCAGCAGCACGACCAGGCCGATCCGGATGAGCCAGCGGCGCATGGCGCGCCTATCTCCCTCCCCCGTGCCAACAGGGGAGGGCCGGGGTGGGGGCAAAAGCGCGCCCTTTGCCCCCCTCCTGGCCTCCCCCCGCTCCCGCAGGGGGAGGAGGCGTCATGGCGCGCACGGCATTCAATCCGCCGGCAGGACAGAAACGCGCACGCTGTTCTGCCGCGCATGGATCGCGGGGCGGTACATGTCCGCTGCCTCGCCTCCCGGCAGTTCGAAGTTGCCGGCCGTTACCGCGCGGATGCGCACCGCCAACCGCGCGAAGTTTCTGCCCGGGTTCAGATCCACCGCCGCCGCATAGCGATCATCCAGCGCCGGCTGCGCCACCGTCTCCGTCAGCGTGCCGAGCCACTGCATGTTCGGCACATCGCCGGGGCCGAGGCGGTCCGCGATCTCCCAGCCCGCGGGCAGGCCCTGCTGGATCATCGCCTGGTGCGATTCACCCGTCTCGGCCTGCGCCTCGATCAGCAGGATGAAGGACTGGCCCTGCCGCACGCGCGAGAGGTCCAGCGGCTGCCCGTCCAGCGCGAAGAACAGGCGCCGCAGGCGCAGCCCCGTCCGTTCCGCCGGCAGCGGCTCGGTCGGCACACCGGTGATGGAGACGGCGCTGAAGACCGGCCCGTCCCCCATGTTCTGCGCCTGGACATCACCGGTCATCGCGGCGATGGCGACGCCACGCGTTTCCAGCGTGCGATCGCCGAAGCCGACGCGGAGCGCCCGCATGTTCTGGCCGAGTGCCACGGCTGCCGCGACGGCCCAGCCCTGCTCCTGCGTCGACGTCGCCTGCGGCCGGAACTCCGGCCCCGGCAGCGTGCCGAGCAGCGTCGTCAGACGTTCGGGCAGCAGGCCGCTCTCCTTCAGCAGCAGCGCGGTCGCCAGCGCATCGCGCGCCGCCGTGCCGTAGTCCACGGACCAGAAACGTCGGCCCGTGCGCGCCAGCGCCGCGGCGAAGGCCTGCTCGGCCCGCGCCCGGTCGCCGCCGCGCGCAAAGACCGCGCCAAGCTGCGCCATGGAAAGCTGCGTCGGCATGTCGTTCAGCTGCTCCATCAGCCGTCGCGCCGCGCCCAGCCGCACGCGGCCGGCGAGCGCCAGGGCATGCAGGCGATAAGCCTGTACCGCGCGCCCGTCCGGCGTGTTCTCGGCCGCATCCTCGGCCGCTTCCTCGAGGAAGCGCAGCGCCTCGCGCAGCGCGCC
>JAYRQX010000600.1:0-4067 GCA_041910415.1 Acetobacteraceae bacterium
CCTGGCGGGGCGGGTTGCTGGCGGGTGCCATTGCGCTGGCCATCGGCATCGGCGCGGCGCTGTTGCCCGGCCCGCTCGCGCGCACCTTCGCGACGAGCGACGCCGTGCAGGCGGCGATCCGGCTCTACCTCGTGATGGTCGGGCCGGCCTTCGGCATCCTCGGCCTCGGCATGGCGCTCTACTTCGCGTCCCAGGGGGCGGGGCGCATGCGCGGGCCCTTCACCGCCTCGGTCGCGCGGATCCTGTTCTCGGTGGGTGGCGGCGTCCTGTTCGGGGAGACGCTGGGCTACGGGCTCCCCGGCATCTTCGGTTCGGTGGCGGTCGGCTTCGTCGCCTATGGGGCCATCATGGCCGCCTCGGTCCGCGCGGGTGTCTGGCGGTAGGCATTGGCCGGGGGTAGAAGCCCCAGGCCATGCCACATGACGTCATCAAGACCAGCCTCTCCGGCGATGTCGCCACGGTCCTCATCGACCGGGCCGACAAGCGCAACTGCCTCAGCCTGCCGATGTGGATCGCACTCGGCGAGGCGTTGAACGCCCTGTCCGCGAACGAGGCGCTGCGCGCCGTCGTGCTCCGCGGTGCCGGGCAGGACGCCTTCTGCGCCGGCGCGGACATCGCCGCCTTCCCGGAGGAGCGCGGCACGCCGGAGCGCGAGGCCGTCTATGGGCGCGAGCTGCACGGCGCCTTCCATGCCATCCGGACCTGCATCCACCCGACCATCGCGGCCTGTTCCGGCTGGACCATGGGCGGCGGCTGCGGCATCGCCACCATGTGCGACTTCCGGATCGGCGCGCCGGCGACGCGCATGGGCATTCCGGCCCGCAATCTCGGCATCTTCTATGCGTTCGAGGAGATCGATCCGATCATGCAGTCGGTCGGCTACGCCGTGACCGCCGAGCTGCTGATCGAGGGCCGCGTCTTCACCGGCGAGGAGGCCTTCCAGAAGGGCCTGCTGTCGCGGCTGGTCGCCGACGGGGCGGTGCATGCCGAAGCCGAGGCGCTCGCCAGGCGCATCGCGCAGGGCTCGCCGCTCTCGGCGCGCTTCCACAAATACGCGATGCAGACGCTGCGCGGTGCGTTGCCGATCACGCCGGCCGATCGGGTGCGCGAGGAGAGCTTCGCCTATACCGAGGATTTCCGGAATGCGGCGCAGGCGTTCCTGGACAAGCGGAAGCCGGTGTTCAAGGGGCGGTAGCGTATTGCCCCCACCCCCGGGCAAACGCAGAGCGTTTGCCCTGCCCTCCCCCGTTCGCGTTGCTCACAGGGGAGGGAGACTCTCCCTCCCCTGCGAAGCGGGAGTGGGTCGGGCTGGGGGCAATCCGCCGTCGCGACCTACCCCTCCTCCACCGCCACGCCCTCGACCTTCTCGCTCCCCTTCCGCCAGCGATGGGTCGATGCGCCGAAGGCCACCATCCGCCCCGTATCGTCGAAGGCTTCGGTGCGTGCGAAGAAGATGCTGCGGCCCGCCGAGGCGATGCGCCCCTCCGCGATCAGCCTCTTCCCGCCGACCTGCCCGGTGAAGCGGCAATCGAGATCGACCGTCACGGCCTTGCGCACATTCCCCGGCACCGAGCACCACAGCCCCGCGAAGGCCGCGGACTGGTCGAGCATGGCGAGCACGAGCCCCCCATGCACGATGCCCGAGCGGTTGGCGTGCTGCGGCCCGATCTCGCAGACCAGGCGCGCGAAGCCGTCGCGCCATTCATCGAGCTTCATGCCCAGCAGGTCATGGAAGGGGCTGTCCGCGAGGCGGGGATCGAACTGGCTCATCGCCCTGCGATGACGGCGCGGACCGCGCACGTCAAGCTCACCCGATCTGCAGCGCCTGCAGCGCCTGTTCGAGCTCCTGGAAGCTCGGCATCTGGTCCGTCGGCACCATCTTGCGCCCGGTTTCGACCGCGACCTGCGGCGCGTTGCCGTGGAGATGCGCGATCAAGACGGCGCGGATCACCTCGAAATACTGGCACTCCTCCTCGACCACGCCCTTCAGCCGCGAGGCGAAGGGGCCCATCATGCCATAGGCGAGCAGCACGCCGAGGAATGTGCCGACCAACGCGCCGCCGATCATGCGCCCGAGCACCGCGGGCGGCTGGTCGATCGACCCCATGGTCTTGATCACGCCGAGCACCGCCGCGACGATGCCGAGCGCGGGCAGCGCATCGGCCATGGATTGCAGGGCGTGGGAGGGATGTAGTTCCTCCTCGCGGATCTTCTTGAGCTCGCGCGCCATCACGTCCTCGATCTGGTGCGGATCGTCGGCATTCATGCCGACCATGCGGAGATAGTCGCAGATCAGGGTGACGGCGTGGTGGTCCTTCGCGATGTCGGGGAATTTGTTGAAGGCCGCGCTGTCATGCGGGTTCTCGATATGCGGCTCCAGCGCCATGGCGCCCTTGGTCTGCGCCAGGCGCACCAGGAAGAACAGCAGGCTCAGCAGCTCCACATAGTGGCGCTTGCCGTAGCGCGCGCCCTTCAGGATCTTCGCGAAGCCGCCCGCCGTGTGCTTCACGCCGCCGATCGAGTTCGCCATGACGAGCGTGCCGAGCGCCGAGCCGCCGATGATCATCATCTCGAAGGGCAGCGAATACAGGATGATGTCCATGTGCCCGCCGGCGAGCAGGAAGCCGCCGAAGACCATGCCCAGCATGAAGACGAAGCCGAGGATCGTGGTCATGGCGCCACGGAGGCCGGCTGCTGGCGGATGAGCGTCACCGAGACGCGGCGGTTCGCGGCGGCATGGGGCTGGTCGGGCAGCAGCGGATCGCGTTCGGCATGGCCCGTCACGCTGCGGATGCGGCTCTCGGCGATGCCGCCTTCGACCAGCAGCCGCCGCGTGGCATTCGCCCGGTCGGCCGAGAGATCCCAATTGCTGCCCTGGCCGCGGAAGGGCGTCGCATCCGTATGCCCGGCGATGGCGATGGCGTTGGGCAGGCGCGCGACGATCTGCGCCACGCGCGCCATCAGCGCCCGCGCGCGGTCATTCGGCACGGCCGAGCCGAGCGCGAACATGGGCTGGCGCTCGGCATCGACGATCTGGATGCGCAGCCCCTCCGGCGTGTGCTCGACCAGCAGCTGGCGGGCGAGATCGGCGAGGGCGGGGTCGTCGCGCACCGCGGCCTGGATCTGCTGCGCGGTCTGCTCGAAGGCCTCGCGTTCGCGCCGCGCCAATTCGTGGCGGAGCGTCTCCTCGCCGAGGTTTTCCGGGCGCTGTTCCGGCGCGGTCTCCGCCGCCGGTCCGCCCTGTTCCGGCACGAAGGCGGCCGTCGCGACGCGCGCCTCGCTCCTGCGGTCGGGCGAGGCCGCGGACAGATCGGCCTCGGGGTTCTGGCCCGGCGGGGCCTCCCGCCAGGGCAACGGCTGCGCCGGGGTTTCGCTGTCGTCCTCCTCCACATCCACGACCACGGGGCGGGGACCCTGTTCGATCCGCACGGCGCCGGTCGTGCTCACCTGCGGCTGGTCGTCATTGGGCGTCTGCCCGCCGAAGGGCTGGCCGGACCCGCTGACGGAGCGGCCCATCAGGTTGGTCGGCGAGAAATAATCCGCGATGCCGCGGCGCTGTTCCTCGGTCGTCGCGTTCAGCAGCCACATCAACAGGAAGAAGGCCATCATCGCCGTGACGAAATCGGCATAGGCAACCTTCCAGGCCCCGCCATGATGGCCGGCCCCGCCGCCTTCCTCGCGGCGGACGACGATCACCGCGCCGCCGGCCCCCGCCTGTTGTCCCTTCCTGTTGCCTGCCATCCGTCCACGCCTTGCGGATGCGTTGTGGCGCGACAGGGCTTAATGTGCCGCTAAACCAACGGGGTGCCCGGGGGTTCGGATCGCGGACCCGGCTGCGGCTGTCCGTTTGACGGACCCTGGGAACCCAGCAGTCGCGCCAGCGATGGCGCGAGATCGACGGTCGGCGTCGGAGGATGCGGCGGCGGTGCGGCGCGCTTCTCCGCCGCGCGCTGCACTGCCTCCTCCAGCACGCAATCCAGGCTGTCCAGCACCGCTACCGGCACGGTTGGCGCGAGCCGCGCCGCGAGGCCCGCCAGGCCGGCGCCGCCCAGCACCACGGCCCCGGC
>JAYRQX010000601.1:0-2065 GCA_041910415.1 Acetobacteraceae bacterium
CCGCCTTCCTTCGCCGTACCGCCCGCAATCCAGACGACGCGGTCGTAGGAGGCGAGGGCCTTGGCCGCGCTGTCGGCATTCGTCGCCTTGCTGTCGTTGATGAAGACGACGCCGTGATGCACGCCCACGCGCTCCTGCCGGTGCGGCAGCCCTGGATAGGAGAGCAGGCCACGGGCCACCGTCTCGCGCGCGATGCCGAGCGCGAAGCAGGCGGCGGCGGCGGCGGCGGCGTTCTGCGCATTGTGCTGGCCGGGGAGCGCCAGGGCCTGCGACAGGTCCGCGATGACGCCGGCCTCGTCGCGCAGCAGCGCGCCCTCGGCCCAGACGCCGCCGGGCTGCGGGGCTTCGGCCGAAACGGACACAATTCGCGCCGTGACGCGCGCGGCCATGGCGCGCGTCCGGGCATCGTCCATGCCCAGCACGGCGACATCGGTGGCCTGCTGGCGCGCGAAGATCTCCGCCTTCGCCGCCGCATAGCCCGCCATGTCGCCATGCCGGTCCAGATGGTCCGGCGAGAGATTCAGCATGACAGCGACGTTGAACCGCAGGGTCGCGATTCGCTCCAACATGTAGGACGACATCTCGATGACGTAGACGCCGTCGTCGCCCAGCAGGTCGAAGCCGAGCGCCGGCGGACCGAGATTGCCGCCGGCCCGCACGGGCATGCCGGCCTGCGCGACGATGTGGGCGATCAGCGCCGTGGTGGTGGACTTGCCGTTCGTGCCCGTCACGCCGACCAGCCGCGCGCGCGATCCCTTCGCCGCCAGCGCCTGCGCCAGGAACTCCACGTCGCACAGCACGGGCCTGCCCGCGGCGATCGCGGCCGCGGCCACCGGATGCGGCTTCGGCAGGGTGTGCGGGATGCCGGGGGAGAGCAGCAGGCAGTCCCAGTCGAACGCGCCCGCCGCCAGGTCGCGCACGTCGAGCCCCGCCGCGGCGGCATCCGCGCGCCGCGTCTCGCCGTCGTCCCAGGCCGTGACCGCCGCCCCCCATTCGCTGAGGCGCAGCGCGGCCGGCAGCCCGGCGCGGCCGAGCCCCATCACCGCGATCCGCTGCCCGGCGAAGGGGGTGAAGCCCGCCATCGCGCCTACCGGATCTTCAGGGTCGAAAGACCCACCAGCGCCAGGATCATGGCGATGATCCAGAAGCGGATGACGATGGTGGGCTCCGCCCAGCCCTTCTTCTCGAAGTGATGGTGCAAGGGCGCCATCAGGAAGACGCGGCGGCCCGTGCGCTTGTACCAGAAGACCTGGATCATCACGGACACGGTCTCGACCACGAACAGGCCGCCCACGATGAACAGAACAATCTCATGCTTGGTCGCGACCGCGAGCGCGCCGAGCGCGCCGCCCAGCGAGAGCGAGCCCGTATCGCCCATGAAGACCGCGGCCGGCGGCGCGTTGAACCACAGGAAGCCCAGCGCCGCGCCGATCAGCGCCGAGGCGAAGACCGCGAGTTCGCCCGTCCCGGGCACGTAGTGCAACTGCAGGTAGTCCGAGAAGACGCGGTTGCCGACCAGGTAGGCGATCAGCGCGAAGACCGCCGCCGCGATCATGACCGGCACGATGGCGAGCCCGTCGAGCCCGTCCGTCAGGTTCACCGCATTGGACGATCCCATCATCACCAGCATGCCGAGGACAGGGAACAGGAAGCCCAGCGGGATCAGCACGTCCTTGAAGACCGGCAGCGCCAGCCCGTCCGCCAGCGGCGCCGGCATCAGCTCGGAAATCCAGTAGGCGACGACGATCCCGAGCCCGGCCTGCACGGCGAGCTTCATGCGCCCGGAGACGCCCTTGGTGTTGCGCTTGGTCACCTTCAGCCAGTCATCGGCGAAGCCGAGCGCGCCATAGCCCACGGTGATCGTCATCACCGCCCACAGGAATCCGTTGCGCAGGTCCGCCCAGATCAGCGTGGACATCACCAGCGCCAGCAGCATCATCACGCCGCCCATGGTCGGCGTGCCCTTCTTGGTCAGCAGGTGGCTTTCCGGCCCGTCGCTGCGAATGGGCTGGCCGTGCGGCTGGAAGCCGCGCAGCCATTCGATGATGGCACGCCCGAAGACCAG
>JAYRQX010000602.1:0-4515 GCA_041910415.1 Acetobacteraceae bacterium
GCGGCGGATCAGCTTCGCTGACCGCGGGCGGGCCGCATTCGCGGCCTCGGCCAGCTTCGCTGGCCGCAGGTCCGGACTTAATGAGCCGCGTATCAGGCGGCGAAGTTCGTCCAGGAGCGCGCGGGACCGACATCCATGTGCACGAACTGCCGGTAGAAGCCGACGCCCATGAAGCCGAAGCGGTGGGAGAGCGCGAGCGTCTCGATCGCGAGGTCGAGGACCGGGACCCCCGGCATGTAGAAATCCGCCGCATAGCCATAGAGATGGAAGCTGTTCGGCGCGGCGTGCTCGAGGCTCATGTTGGTGCGCAGCGTCCGGTAGCCCGAGATGACGCGGAGCGGGCGCGTGTAGCGGTACTTCTCCTGCAGCAGGGAGAGCATGTCGATCAGCAACTCGGGCAGCGGCCCCGGCGTCTGTTCGCGGAGGTCGCGGAAGGCGTTCTGCAGCCGCGACATCGCGAGCGGGCTGTGGGCCTCGCCGGAGCGATAGGCGACGGCCACTTCCTCATTCGCGTTGTTGATGATCCAGATGTGCCGCTCGGGCCCCACGGGGATGGGCCGGTTGGGCGCGGCGAGGGTGGGTGTGAACGCCTCCTCGTCCGGCACCGCGTCGGCATCGGCCGATGGCGCAGGCTGCGCGCGGACCGCCGGGGCGGCGAGGCTGCCCGCCACCCCCACAACCAGCCCGCGCCGGGACACCACGCCTGCCATGCCTCTCGAAAATGCCCGATCCAGGGGGGGCGATGCAACCGTCCCGTGCAGGCGGCCGCATCGTTTCCCCCTGATCTGTCAGGGCTGCATGTGGGACCCGCCATCCACCAGCACGTTCTGCCCGGTGATGAAGGAGGCCCCTTCCGACAGCAGGAAGCAGATCAGCGGCGCCACTTCCTCGGGCGTGGACCAGCGGCCGAGCGGGATGCGCCCGAGCGTCATGTCCTTGAAGCGGTCGGAACGGATCGTCTCGGTCATCGGGGTTTCCACGGTGCCGAAGCCCACGCTGTTGACCCGGATGTTGTAGCGCGCCCATTCCTTGGCCGCCGTCATGGTCACGCCGAACAACGCCGCCTTGGCCGCGGAATAGTTCACCTGCCCGATCGAGCCGCGCTTGCCGGCGGTCGAGGAGATATGGACGATGGCGCCCGGATGCTTGTCGCCCCCCTTGGCGCGGGCGATCATGTGCCGGCCCACGGCCTGCTGCATCAGGTGGCAGGCGGTGAGGTTCACGTTGATCACCTCCTGCCACTGCACCAGGGACATCTTCTCGATCATGGCGGGGCGGGTGATGCCGGCGTTGTTCACGAGGCCCCGCACCGCGCCGAATTTCTCGACCGCCTTCTCCACGCAATGGCTGGCAAAGGCTTCGTCGGAAACGTCGCCCTGGATCGCCAGGCACTTGTCCTCGCCGATGATTTTTGCGGATTCGGCCAGGGTGTCGCCGTTGCGCTCGACCAGCACGGGGTGGCCGCCGAGTTCGGCGACAAGTTCGGAGATCGCGCGGCCGATGCCCTGGCCGGCGCCGGTCACGATGATCGCGCGCTCCGTGAGCGCCATGGGGTTCCGCATGTTCTGTACGTTTCCTCTCAGGTGGTCAGCACGATCTTGCCGAAGTGCTGGTTGGCGTCCATGTGCTTGAGCGCGGCCGGGGCTTCGTCCAGCGTGAATGTCCGGTCGAGCGGCACGGTCAGCTTGCGCGCGACGACGGCGTCCCACAAGTCCGCGCGCATGCGCTCCACGATGGCCGCGACTTCCGCCTGCGTGCGCGTGCGGAAGGTCACGCCGATGTAGCTGATGCGCTTCATCGCATGCAGGTCGAAGTTGAACTCGCCGCGCGTGCCACCCAGCCGCCCGACATTGACGATGCGCCCGAGGATCGCGGCCGCCTTCATGTTGCCGTTGGCGACACTGGCAGAAACCTGGTCGACGATGAGCTCGACGCCCTTGCCCCCCGTCGCTTCGACAACCTTGTCCGGCCAGGCAGGATCGGCCGTGTCGAGCGCGAGGTCGGCGCCGTATTCCGCCAGCCGCGCGCGGCGCGTGGCGTTGGTCGAGGTGCCGATCACGAAGCGCGCGCCCTTCAGCTTCGCGATCTGCATGCCCATCAGCCCGACGCCCGAGGAGGCGCCCTGGATCATCACCGCCTCGCCGGGCCTGAGTCCGCCATTGGTGACGACGGCATCGTGCATGGTCTGCAGCGCGATGGGCAGCGTCGCGGCTTCCACCCAGCCCATGTTCGCATCAGGCACGGGCATGACGCGGCCGCGATGCGCGACGGCGTATTCGGCATAGGCGCCGCCGCCGGAGCACATGACGCGGTCGCCCGGCTTCACACCCTTCACGGCCGCGCCGATGTCGGCGACCTCCCCCACGAATTCCAGCCCGACGATGGTGCCGGCGCCGCCGATCGCGCCATGCGCCCTGCCGGCGGCGACGCCGAGATCGGCGCGGTTCATCCCCGCGGCGCGCACGCGCACCAGCACATCCTCCGGCCCCGGCTTCGGCACCGGCGCATCGCCGACCCGCACGCCGCCATCGGTGACGATCGCTGCCTTCATCGTGTCCTCCTCCCCTCTCTCATGGCCCGTAGTCGCGGGATGCACCGTCCGGCGTGACGTAGCCATCGGCCAGATCGGCTGCGAGCGCTGCGGCCTCCCGCTCGCCCGGTTCGCCATAGCCGGCGCCGCCGGCAAGCTGCACCTCGATCGCCATGGCGGGATCGGCGAGCGTGACCATGCGTCCGGCGCCGACATCCTCGCGCCGCCCGTCGGGGTGGATGATCCAGCCGAGGGCATCGCCACCCGGCCGGCCGCCGAACAGCCCTTCGGGGCGCGTTCCCCAGCCTTCCGGGAAGAGGCCGACCATGATCGGATCGCCGTTGCCGAAGCGACGCGCGCGCAGGCGCTGGCCGAGCCCGCCGCGCTGCCGCCCCGGGCCGCCGGAATCCGCGACCAGGGATTTCTCCTCGACCAGCACGGGCATGCGCGATTCCAGCAGCTCGACCGGCGTGTTCGCCGCCGAGGTCGGAAACAGCAAGCCGGACTTGCCGTCGCCATGCGCCGATCCGCCCTGGCCGCCGCCCATGAAGAAATGGTCCGCGGCGACGCGGCCTTCATGGTTGCGGCCGTAGAAATTGAAGGCCTTGGGCTGGCCGGTGAACGCCTGCACGCGGTCCGGGATCACCGGCGCGAGCGCCCGGTGCAGGTTCGGGCCGAGCCACCAGGAAATCCGCGTGCGGGAGGTGGTGGAGGCCGGCTTGTCGCAGTTCAGCGCCGATCCTGCCCGCGCGGTCACCGCGATGGGCGCGTAGCAGCCCGCATTGCCGCGCACCTCCGGCGTCAGCATGCATTTCAGCGGGTAGGAGGAATGCGCGGCGGTCACGTTCATGGTGCAGTTCACGCCGCCGCGCGGCAGCTGCTCCACCGTGTCCAGGTGGTCCACGCGCAGGGTGTCGCCCTGCTTCGTCACCCGCACGCGGTAGCGGATGGGCGCGTCCACGGGACGGTTCTCGATGGTGCTCTCGTACGCGCCGTCCGGGATCGCGGCGATGGCCGCGCGCGTCGCCGCCTCGCTGCGGCCCTGCACGACGGCGGCGAGCGCGGCGAGGTCCGAAAAGCCATACTCGGCCATGAAGGCCAGCAGCCGCTCGGCGCCCAGCGCGTTCGCGGTCACCATGGACTGCACATCGCCCAGCACCTGCTCCGCATTGCGGATATTGGCGGCCAGCATCTGGAACAGCGCCTCGTTCGCGCGCCCGGCGTCGAAGAGTTTCATGGGCGGGATCAGCACGCCCTCGTCGTACATCTCCCGCGCGACGGTCGGGTCCTTCACGCCGCCGATGTCGCTGACATGCCCGACCGTGCCGATCAGCGCGATCAGCGCGCCGTCGCGGAAGACCGGCGTGACCAGCGCGATGTCGAACAGGTGCCCGGCGCAAAGCCAGGGATCGTTCGTCACCAATACGTCGCCGGGCCGCAGCGTCTCCGCCGGAAAATGCTCAAGCAGCGCCTTCACGCAGCGGGTCAGCGTCAGGTTGAACAGCGGCATGGCGCGCGGGGAATGCGCGAGCGGATTGCCCAGGGGGTCCAGGATCTCGTTCGCGAAGTCCTGGCTCTCCGAGATGATGAGGGAATAGGCCGTCCGGCGCACCGTCTCCCACATCTCCTCGACGATCGCGATCAGCCGCGCCCACATGATCTCGAGCCCGATGGGATCGGCCTCGATGCGCGCCATGGCGGCCGCGAGCACGTCCGAAGCCGGCCGTGCCTCGGCCCGCGTCACCGCGCCGACGGCGATGCGAAGGGCGCGGGAGGCATCCACGGTCAGCCGGTCGCCGGGCGCGATGACGGTGGTCGCCTCGCGTTCCTCGATGATGGCCGGGCCTTCGATGACGGCGCCCGGCATCAGCGCCGCGCGGTCATGGACCGGCGTGTCGCGGAAGCCCCCCTCGAACCAGGCGGGGCGTGTGCCTTTCAGCGCTGCGGCGCGGCCATCGGCGGCCACCACGCCCGAGAGCGCGAGC
>JAYRQX010000603.1:0-14572 GCA_041910415.1 Acetobacteraceae bacterium
CACCAGAAGCAGGCGGCTTCCGGATCGCGCGCCATGCCGAGCGCGTTGTGGTGCAGCATGCCGATCCGCGTCATGGAGGACGCAATGCCCTGCGCCGCGGCCTGCTCCGCCCAGTGTCGCGCACCGGCGGGGTCGGTGGAGATCCCGGCGTCCTCCAGCAGCATCCAGCTCAGCATGTCCTGCGCGATGGCGTCGCCCTGCTCGGCGGCGGCGCGATAGAGCGCCAGGGCGCGCACATGGTCGGCCTCGATGCCCTCGCCCTTGAACAGCAGCGTCGCGAGGTTGCGCTGGCCGACGGGGTCACCGGCCTCGGCGGCGAGCGCCAGCCAGCGCTGCGCCAGCGCGGCGTCGCGCCCGACGCCCATGCCTTCGGCGAAGCAGGCGCCGATGTTGTTGCAGGCGCGCGCATGGCCCGCGCGTGCGAGCGGCTCCCAGATCGCCAGCGCGTCGTCGTAGCGCTCGGCCCTGGCGTGGTCGCGCGCAAGATCCATGCGCTCCTCGGGCGAAGGTTCTTCCGCGCGGCGCAGCCAGCTCATGCGGGTGGCACCAGGGCGGCGATGGCGGCGAGGAAGCCCGGCTCGTCCTCGAGGCAGCGGCAATCGAGCCAGAGGGCGTTCTCTTCGATGCGGCCGATCACAGGCATCGGCAGCGCACGCAGCGCGGCCGCGAGGGCCGTGAGCGCGCGGCCGCTGCCGTCCGTCGCACGGAACCGCAGCGCCGCGCTCGGCAGGGTGGACAGCGGCAGCGCGCCGGAGCCGATCTGGCTGGCGCAGGGCGCGACATCCACGGTGAAGCCGGGCCCCACCGCGCGCGTGACGGCAGGGACCAGGCGTTCCGCGGCGATGCGAATCCCGGGCTCGCCGCGCGCGAGCAGGCGCAGCGTGGTCAGGCGTTCGGCGAGGCGCGCGGGATCGCGGTAGAGGCGCAGCGTCGCCTCGATCGCGGCCAGGCGGATCTTGTCCACGCGCATCGCGCGCTTCATCGGGTTGCGGTTGATCCGCTCCACCAGGTCACGCCGGCCGAGGATGAAGCCCGCCTGCGGCCCGCCGAGCAGCTTGTCGCCGGAGAAGATCACGAGGTCCGCACCGTCGGCGATGCATTCCGCCACCGTCGGCTCATGCGCGAGGCCCCAGCGCGCGAGATCGACCAGCGTGCCGGAGCCGAGGTCATGCACCAGCGGCACGCCGGCCTCCCGCGCGACGGGCACGATCTCGCGCGCTTCGACGTCCGCGGTGAAACCCTGGATGCGGTAGTTGGAGGTGTGCACCTTCAGCACCACGCCGGTCTCCGCGCCGATCGCGGCGCGATAGTCGCGCAGATGGGTGCGGTTGGTGGTGCCGATCTCGCGCAGCCGCACGCCGGACCGCGCCATGATGTCGGGCAGGCGGAAGGCGCCGCCGATCTCGATGAGCTCGCCGCGCGAGACCACCGCCTCGCGGTCGAGCGCGAGGGTGTTCAGCGCGATCATCAATGCCGCGGCGGCGTTGTTGACGAGCGTCGCGCTCTCCGCGCCCGCCAGTTCGCAGAGCAGGTCGCGCACCAGATCGTCGCGCTCGCCGCGCCTGCCGGTGTCGAGATCGAATTCCAGCGCGACGGCGTGGCGCATGGCGGTCGTCGCGGCCTCGATGGCGGCCTCGGCCAGCAGGGCCCGGCCGAGGTTGGTGTGCAGCACCGTGCCGGTCAGGTTGAAGACGGGGCGGATGCGCGGTGCCTCGGTCGCGGCGAGTCCGGCGTCGGCCGCCTCGGCGATACCTTCTGCCGATGGGACAACACCGCCGTCGCGCATCGTCGCGCGCGCCGCGTCCAGAGCACGCCGCACGGCCGCGACCGTGACGGCATGTCCGAAACGCGCGACCGCCGCGGTACCGGCGGCGCTGCGCAGGACGGAATCGACGGAGGGCAGGCGGCGCAGTTCCATCGCGGCCGCCTCAGTAGCCGAGCAGGAAGGGATTGACCCCGCTGCGGTTGAACCCCTCCTCCCGCACCAGGACGTCGAGGGCGGAGGAGGCCAGATCGTCCGCCACCGGATCGAGCGCCGGGTTCTTCGTCTGGTGCATGATCTTCAGATGGGTGTGGCATTCGCGGCAGCATTCGGTCTTCAGCGCGCCGTCGGTGCCATCGATCTCGCGATAGGTGATCCCCTTGCCCGATCCGCACGCCGTGCAGCGGATGCGGACATGGTTCCACAGCGCGCCGCAGAGCGAGCAGCAGCAGAATCGCGCGCCATTCGCGCCTTCCCATCCGACGACGAGCGAGGCGACAGGCGGGCTGCCGCAGCACGGGCAGGCGCCGTCGCCCACCGGCACCAGCTTCGCCGCGTCGAGCCTGGCCGCGGCGCGCGCGGCATGCACCTGCAGCCCCGCGGCGACCAAGGCGTGCTCGGCGATGGCGTCGAAGGGAATGGCGCAGTCGAGGACATTGCCCGCCATCCCGCTCAACGTCTCATCATCGGCCGCCGTCAGGGCGCGCAGCGCCTGGCGCGCGGCGTCCGGCATGTCGATGGTCGTCGCGGCGGCCAGGAAGCGGCGCAGCACCGGAACCGCCTGCAGCAACGCGGCGCGGTCCAGCGCGGGCATGCCGAATTGCCGCGCGCGCGCCATCGCGTCATGCGCCGGCAGCACGGGGGCGGGCAGGTCGGGCTGGATGCGATCCTGCACATCGGCAAGGCGCGCGATGAACTCGAGATAAGGTGCGAGCGCGTGCCCGTGCGCGAGTTGCCGCAGCCGCGCCGCGCGGTCGCGGAACAGCGTCGCGGGATCCGGCACGCGCGCGAAGGGCGGCGCCGATACGTCACCGATGGGGACGGGGTCATGCCCCGCGGGAGGGGCACCGATCTCGGACATTCTCTCGCCTCACGAACCGCACGGGTCACGCAGGTGGTGGCGCCGGGGCATCGCACCCCGGCGCCGGGTCTCGCAATCAGCCGGCCTCTGTTCCCCGCCGGCCGGAAGCCACGTCGCGCAGCCATTTGCGATGGTGCCGGAAGGCCCAGCCGCCGGTGACGGTGCCGCGCGTCATCGCCTGGATGGTGCCACGCACCCAGATCGCGGCATAGGCGTGCACGATCCAGACGGTGATCATGCCGATGGCCAGCAGCGCATGCGCCAGCACCGCGATGCGCTTCTGCGGAATGGTGGTCCAGTCGTAGAAATACTGATCCCAGATCACCAGCCCCGACACGAACAGGCACGGCACCAGCAGGGCGAAGGACCAGAAGACCAGCTTCTGGCCGGCATTGTAGCGCCCGACCTCCGGCAGCTTCTCCTCCTCGCCGCGCAGCACTTCGGCACCGTGCTTCATCCATTCGACGTCGGACTTCTCCGGCAGGTTGAAACGCAGGTAGCGGAGGAACATCACCAGCCAGGCGAACATCAGCACGCAGCCGATGATCGGGTGCAGCCAGCGTGTCATCTGCCCGCCGCCGAACAGAACGGTCAGGCCGAACATGCTGGGGTGGAACAGCGCCGCGCCGCCGACGGCGAGCAGGACGAAGCAGACCGCCAGCGTCCAGTGGTTGATGCGCGTGAACAGGGAGTAGCGCCCGACGATCACCCGCGGCTCACCGGTGGGCTTGATGTGCAGGTCGGATTCGGACCCGCTCATGCCGCATCCTCCTTCTTCTCGGCGATGCGTTCGGCTTCCTCCTCGTCACGCTTCGTGACGCGGTTGGCCCCCGTCACGACGTGGTGGACGAAGCCGAAGGCTGCCGCCAGGCCGATCACCGCGAAGCCCGTGTATTTCGCCATGCCCTTCCAGATCTCGACCAGAGGGCTGATGCGTGGATTGTCCGGCAGGTTCGCATAAAGCGAGGGCCGGTCGGCGTGGTGCAGCACGTACATGACATGCGTGCCGCCCACGCCCGGCGGGTTGTAGAGGCCCGCCTTGTCGAAGCCGCGCGACTTCAGGTCGGTGATGCGCGTGGCGGCATGGGCTTCCATCTCCCGCCGCGTGCCGAAGACGATCGCCTTGGTCGGGCAGGCCTTGGCGCAGGCCGGCCCCTGCCCCAGCGCGACGCGGTCGGAGCAGAGCGAGCATTTGTAGGCACGCTGCGTGACCTGGGAGATGCGCGGGATGTTGAACGGGCATCCCTTGATGCAGTAGCCGCAGCCGATGCACTTCTCGTGGTCGAAATCCACGATGCCGTTGGAATACTGCACGATCGCGCCGGGGGCCGGGCAGGCCTTCAGGCAGCCCGGATCGGCGCAGTGCATGCAGCCATCCTTGCGGATGAGCCATTCCAGATTGTCGGTCTGGGGGTTCACCCATTCGGTGAAGCGCATCAGCGTCCAGGTGTTGGCCGTCAGGTCATGCGGGTTGTCATAGACGCCCACATTGACGCCCACCTCCTCGGTCAGGTTGTTCCATTCGAGGCAGGCGACCTGGCAGGCCTTGCAGCCGATGCACTTCGAGACATCAATGAGCTTCGTGACTTCCTCGAGCTGCCGGGCGGGTGCCGGCACGTTCGAAGCCGAACGCCGGATCAGGTCCTGTTCGCCGAAGCGGGGCGCCACCGGTGCGACCGGGGGATTGACGGAAATGGTCATGCTTCCTCCTCCCCTCAGCTCACCGGCGGGTTGATGGCTTCGATGTCAACGAGAAACGCCTTGTATTCCGGCGTCTCGATATTGGCGTCGCCCACATAGGGCGTCAGCGAGTTCGGGCCGAAGCCCTTCCGCGCCGCGCCGGTGAAGCCCCAATGCAGCGGGATGCCGACGACATGGATGGTCTTGCCGTCGCAGCTCAGCGGCCTGATCCGCTTGGTCACCACCGCCTTGGCCTGGACAGAGCCGCGCTTCGAGAAGACGCGCACCCAGCCGCCCCTGGTGATGCCTTTCTCCCGTGCCAGTTCCTCGGAAATTTCCACGAAGAATTCCGGCTGCACGACCGCGTTGGGTTGGACGTGCTTGGTCCAGAAGTGGAAATGCTCGGTGAGGCGGTAGGAGGTCGCGGCGTACGGGAATTCCTGCGCGTCGCCGAACTGTTCCATGTCGTTGCGGAAGACCCGCGCGACAGGATTGCCCCTGATCCGCGGCGCGATGACGTTGGTCACCGGGGATTCGAAGGGTTCGTAATGCACCGGGAAGGGGCCGTCGCGCATCATGCCCCGGGCGAAGAAGCGGGAGACGCCCTCCGGATTCATGATGAACGGCCCCACATCCTGCGGCTTCGCGGTGGGCGCGATATCCGGCACGTCGTAGCCGGTCCAGCGCTCGCCGTTCCACTCGATCAGCTTGCGCGACGGATCCCACGCCCGACCATCGAGGTCGGCGGAGGCGCGGTTGTAGAGGATCCGGCGGTTGGCGGGCCAGGAGAAGGCCCAGTTCGGAAAGGCCCCGGTATCGTCCGGGTCCCTGTTGTCGCGGCGGGCCATCATGTTGCCCTGCTCGGTGAAGCAGCCGGCATAGATCCAGCAGCCGCAGGCCGTCGTGCCGTCGTCGCGCAGCACGGCGAAGTTCGGCACCTGCTTGCCCTGTTCCAGCAGCAACCGGGTCGGGTCGGACGGATCGCGCACCGTCTCGACCACATAGCCGTTGAGCTCCTTGGCGAGCTCGGCGGGCTCCGGGTCCTGCGGGTCGTGATAGGGCCAGTACAGGTTGAGGATCGGGTCGGCGAAGGCGCCGCCATCCCGCCTGTACATCTCCTTCAGCCGCAGGAAGATCTGCGCCATGATCCAGGTATCGGTCTTGGCCTCGCCCGGGGGCGTCGCACCCGGCCAGTGCCATTGCAGCCAGCGGCCGGAGTTGACCAGCGCGCCCTCGTCCTCCGCGAAGCAGGTGGTCGGAAGCTGGATGACCTCCGTCTGGATGCTCGCGGTGTCCACATCGTTGTGAATGCCGTGATTCTCCCAGAACCTGGCCGTCTCCGTCTCCAGCGGGTCCATCACGACCAGGAATTTGAGCTTCGACAGCGCCGCCGTGATCTTCCGCCGGTTGGGGAAGGACAGCATCGGGTTGAAGCCCTGGCAGAAATACCCGTTCATCCGCCCGGCATGCATGAGCTCGAAGGCCCGCAGCACGTCATAGGCAGGGACGTCCAGCTTCGGCAGCCAGTCATAGGCGAAGTCGTTCTCCCGCGTCGCCGCAGCTCCCCACATCGCCTTCTGGAAGGAGACGAAGAACTTCCCGTAATTCTGCCAGAAGCTCATCTGGTTGGGCTGCAGCGGCCGGAAGCCGCGGCTGCGCATATAGACCTCGCGCGTCGGCTCGCGTTCGGTCGGCAGCGTCAGGTAGCCGGGGATCAGGTTCGACATCAGGCCGATGTCGGTGAGTCCCTGGATGTTGGAATGCCCGCGGAGTGCGTTCATCCCGCCGCCGCGCACGCCGATATTGCCCAGGAGGAGTTGCAGCATCGCCATCGTGCGGATGTTCTGCGAACCCTTCGAGTGCTGCGTCCAGCCGAGCGCATACATCGAGGTCATCGTCTTGGTGCGCGACGATGTCTCGGCGATCATCTCGGCCACGCGCTGGAACTTGGCCCGCGGCGTGCCGCAGATCCGTTCCACCAGTTCCGGCGTGTACCGGGCGACGTGCTGCTTCAGCAGGTTCCACACGCAGCGGGGATCCTGCAGCGTGTCGTCCTTCAGCGCGTAGCCGTCGGGCCCGATCTTGTATTCCCATTCGGAGCGGTCGTAGTCGCGCCGCTGCTCGTCATAGCCGACGAACAGGCCGTCATTGTACGAGAAGCCATCCTTCACCAGGTAGCTCGCATTGGTGAAGGCCTTCACATAGTCCCACTGCACCTTGTCGTTCTCGATGCAGTATTTGATCACGCCCAGCAGGAAGGCGATGTCCGTGCCCTGCCGGATCGGCGCGTAGAAATCCGCGACCGAGGCCGAGCGCGTGAAGCGCGGATCGACCACGACCAGCTTCGCGCCACGGTTGGCCTTCGCCTCCGTGACCCATTTGAACCCACACGGATGCGCCTCGGCGGCATTGCCGCCCATGATCACGACGAGGTCGGTGTTCTTGATATCGGTCCAGGAGTTCGTCATCGCTCCACGGCCAAACGTCGGGCCCAAACTGGACACCGTCGGGCCGTGTCAGACACGCGCCTGGTTGTCGAACACCACCATGCCGGCGCTCCGCACCACCTTGTAGGTGAGGAACGCGGTCTCATTCGTCGTGGCCGAAGCGGCCAGGAAGCCCGTCGTCGACCAGCGGTTCACCGTCACGCCGTCATTGTTGCGGGCGATGAAGTTGCGGTCGCGATCGTCCTTCATGTGCCGCGCGATGCGGTCCAGCGCCTCGCCCCAGGAGATCGGCTCGAAGCGGTTGGAACCGGGCCGGCGGATCTTCGGCTGGGTCAGGCGCGTCGCCGACTTCGCGAAGTCGAGCAGCCCCGCGCCCTTCGGGCAGAGCGTGCCGCGGTTTGTCGGGTGATCGACGTCGCCCTCGACATGGATGAGGTTGGCAGGCTCGCCCTTGGTGAGGTCGCCGCGGGCATAGGTGATGATGCCGCAGGCGACGGAGCAATAGGGGCAGGTGTTCCGGGCTTCGGTCGTTCCGACCAGCTTGAAGGCCCTGATGGTGGCGGCATGCGCCGCTTCGACCCCACCGAAGCCCAGGGCCCCAAGGGCCGTCCCGGCTGCACTTGCCCCCGCCGCGCGCAACAGGGTGCGCCGCGAGAGTTCCATATTCACTGTGGTTCCTCCCTATTCTCTCATTTCTGAGACGAAGCCGACTCCAGCTTCACTTATAGTGGCACGACAGGGCCCCAGCCATTGTTTTGTATCCCGCAGTGCAGCATGCGGCCGGGAGACCGCGTGGCCCGACGCGACGGGAGGGGTCGCATGCCGGCACGTCCCCGCGGGTGCGACGCCCGCCTCGCCACGCCGCCAGCCTGACCTCAGGCGAGGCCTCGACCGGACGCATCCGCAGGTGCAACCGCGCCCCGGGGGTCGCCGAGACATGCGCCCGAAAAATTCCGTTGACGTGACCGCGACAGCCCTTCTCGTTGATGCATGAACCTTCTCGACCTGTCCGGCCTGCATTGCCCAGACGTGGTGCTGCGCCTTGCGGACTGTATTCGCACGCTCGGGCCCAGCCACCGCCTGACGGTGATCAGCACGGATCCTCTCAGCACGATCGACATTCCGTTCTTTCTTGAGCGAGCCGGGCACACCCTCATTTCGCAAACGCGCCGGGATGGACAGGTCGTGTTCGTGATGGAATGTGCGGCCGGGGCTCCATGCGAAGATCGTGACTGAGCATCTTCATCCCCGGCGCGTCACGCCGCAGCCTTCGCCGCTTCGATCGCCTGCCAGACACGGAGCGGCGTGGCAGGCATGTCGATATGCGTGATTCCGTACTCCGACAACGCATCCACCACGGCATTCATCACCGCCGGCAGCGAACCGGCGCAGCCCGCCTCGCCGCACCCCTTGACGCCGAGCGGATTCGTCTTCGCCGGCACGGGGTGGCTTCCGAAGCCGAAGGAGCAGACATCGGGTGCACGGGGCAGGCCGTAATCCATGAAGGAGCCGGTCAGCGGCTGCCCGGCCTCGTCGTAGTGCACCATTTCCATCAAGGCCTGCCCAAGGCCCTGTACGATGCCGCCATGCGCCTGGCCGGCGACGAGCATCGGATTCACCAGCACGCCGAAATCATTCATCGTCGCGTAGCGCACCAGTTCGACCGTGCCCGTCTCCGGGTCCAGCTCGATCTCGGCGACATGGCAGCCATTGGGAAAGGCCGAGGGCACGCCCTTGAACACGTGGCGCACATCCAGCGTCCGCGGCAGATCCTCGGGCAGGTCGTCGGCGCGCCGCACCCGATCGGCCAGGTCGAGGATGTCGATGCCGCGGTCGGTGCCGGCGATGGTGAAGCGGCCGCGGACGAATTCGATATCGGCGACGGCGGCTTCGAGGACATGCGCGGCGAGCGCGCGGCCGCGCTCCTCCACCAGGCCGCTCGCCTCCAGGATCGCGCCGCCGCTCTGCATCATGGAGCGTGACCCGCCGGTGCCGCCGCCCGCCAGCATCTCGTCGGAATCGCCCTGCAGCAGGCGGATGCGGTCGAAGGGAATGCCCAGCCGGTCCGACAGCACCTGCGCGAAGGGCGAGGCATGGCCCTGGCCGTAGTCGAGCGTGCCGGTGATGAGGGTGACGCTGCCATCCTTCTCGAAGCGGATGCCGCCCATCTCGTTGCTCGCATCGGCGGTGACTTCGAGAAACTGGCCGACGCCGCGCCCGCGGATGCGGCCGCGCGCGCGGCTTTCCTCCTTCCGCGCGGGGTAGCCGTCCCAGTCGGCCACGGCGAGCGCCTTGCGCAGCACCTCCGGGAAGTCGCCATCGTCATAGACCATGCCCGATGGCGCACGGTAGGGCATCTGCGCGGGCTGGATGTGGTTGCGGCGCCTGAGCTCCAGGCTGTCGATGCCCATTTCGCGCGCGGCCGTCTCGACCAGCCGCTCCATGTAGTAGTTGCCCTCGGGCCGCCCGGCGCCGCGATAGGCACCGACCGGCGTGGTGTTGGTGAAGAGGCAGCGGGTCGAGACCTCGAGCAGCGGCGTCGCATAGACCCCGATGATGTTCTTGACCGTGTTCAGGGTGGGCGGGATCACCGTGGCGTTGCTCAGCCAGGCGCCGAGATTGCCGTAGCCGGTGACGCGGAGCGCGAGGAAGCGCCCCGTCGCATCCAGCGCGAGTTCGCAGGTCATCTCATGGTCGCGGCCGTGGCTGTCCGACAGGAAGCTTTCTGTTCGTGCATCCGTCCACTTCACGGGACGGCCGAGCTGTCGCGCCGCCTGCAGCAGGCACACATATTCCGGATAGGCCGACGCCTTCATGCCGAAGGAGCCGCCGACATTGCCGGTGAGGATGCGGAGCTTCTCCACGGGTATGCCGAGGATGCCGCTGATCAGCGCGCGCTGTCCGAAGACGCCCTGGCAACCCAGGCGCAGCACGAAGCGATCCTCCTCCGCCAGGTATTCCCCGATCGCCGAGCGCGGCTCCATCGGGCAGACGGCGATGCGGCTGTTGCGCAGCGAAAGCCGGGTGACATGCGCGGCCTCGGCGAAGGCCGCCGCGACACGCTCGCTGTCGCCATGGTGGAAGTCGAGGCAGAGATTGCCCGGCGCGTCGTCATGCAGGATCGGTGCGCCCAGCTCGGCGGCGGCGCTGGCGGTCGTCACGGCGGGCAGCGCGTCGATGTCGGGGAAGATCGCCTCTGCCGCGTCCTTGGCCTGCTTCGGCGTCTCGGCCACCACCATGGCGATGGGCTCACCGACATAGCGCACGCGGTCCGTGGCCAGCGGGCTCTGCACGGGGCGCGGGGTCGGCGTGCCGTCGCGGTTCTTGCCTGATGCGGCCGGCATCCGCGTGATGCCCGCCGCAGCCAGGTCGGCCGCCGTGATCACGGCCTGGACACCCGGCATGCCGCGCGCCTCCGCCGTGTCGAGCGGACCCAGCACGCCATGCGCCATCGGGCTTCGCACCATCACGGCGTGGAGCTGGCCCGGGCGTTCGAGATCGTCGGTGTAGCGGCCCTCGCCGCGCAGCAGGACGGGGTCTTCCTTGCGCGAGACCGGCTGGCCGACGCCAAACTTCTCGTCGCGCATGTCCGACGGCGGCAGGGGCATGTCCATCAGCGCGCCGTTCCCGTCACGCGATGGCGGTGTTCGTGCTGCATGATGCTGGCTCCCCTGGGCCGTCGCTGCGTCTGCCGCCCGCCGGGCGGCGCATCAATCGTTATGTGTGATCGTGTATAGCGTGATGGCCCGCGATGCGACAATCTGGCGGCTGGGCCGCCGCCGTCAGGTGGGGCGTCGCGGCACGATGGCAAGTCGAAAGGCGATGATGTCGGAAGACGCACGGATTGCCGCCCTGCGCTGGGCGGAAGGCGAGGCGATGAGGCTGTTCGACGCGATCGAGGCCCGCGGGCTGGTCGCGGCCGGCCGGCCCGAACGCGATGTCGAACGCGACATCTACGCGCTGGCCGAGCGCGATTTCGGCGTCACCAGGCATTGGCACAAGCGCATCGTCCGCGCCGGCGCCAACACGCTGACGCTGGCGGCCGACAATCCGCCCCTGCTCACGATCCAGGACGACGACATCGTCTTCCTCGACCTCGGCCCGGTGTTCGAGGCGTGGGAGGCCGATGTGGGCCGCACCTATGTGATCGGCCATGATCCGGAGAAGCACCGACTCTGCGCCGACCTGCCCGAAGTCTTCGATGCGCTGCAGGCGCATTTCGAATCCGCGCCGGACATCACCGGCGCGGCGCTGTACGAGATGGCGCAGCGCTGCGCCGCCGACCGGGGCTGGCTCTTCGGCGGTGCCATCGCGGGGCACCTGGTCGGCGAATTCCCCCATGCGCGCATCCCCGGTGACAAGGATCTCTACCGGATCAGCCCCGACAATCCGTCCCGCATGCGCGACCCCGACGCCGAGGGGCGCGAGAAACACTGGATCCTCGAAGTCCATCTCGTGAACCAGGCACGCAGATGGGGTGGCTTCTATGAACGGCTTCTGCAACCACAGGCGGCCGGCGCGGCGCCAACATCGAAGTAGGAGGGAACAGGACATGGCAGGACGGTTCGACGGGAAGGTCGCGGTCGTCACCGGCGCGGCGCGCGGCATCGGACTCGGCTGCGCGACGCGGCTGGCGCAGGACGGCGCACGCGTGGCGCTGCTGGATGTCGAGGAAGGGGCCGGGCGGCGTTCGGCGGAGACGCTCTCCACGATCCAGGACTGCGTGTTCTTCGCCTGCGACGTCGGATCGAAGGCGCAGGTGGATGCGACGTTCGATGCGGTCGTAGCCCGGTTCGGACGGATCGACATCCTGGTGAACAATGCCGGCATCACGCGGCGCGGCGACTTCCTCGACCTCTCCGAACAGGATTTCGACGAGGTGATCCGCGTGAACCTGAAATCCGTCTTCCTCTGCGGCCAGCAGGCCGCGCGGCAGATGGTGAAGCAGGGCGGCGGCGGGGCCATCGTCAACATGGGCTCGACCAGCGTGAACATGACGATGCCGACCATCTCGCCCTATGCGGCGTCCAAGGGCGGCATCGCCTCGCTGACCAAGGCCATGTCGCTGAGCCTGGCGCCGCACGATATCAGGGTGAACGCCGTCGGACCCGGCACGATCGTGACCGACCTCACGCGCAAATCCCTGCTGTCGGATATCGAGACGCGCGACCGCATCCTCTCGCGCACGCCGATCGGCCGCTTCGGCACGGTCGAGGACGTGGCCGCGCTGGTCGCCTTCCTCGCCAGCGACGATGCGGGCTACATCACCGGCGAGCACATCATCATCGATGGCGGGCGCGCGGGACTGAACTACACGGTCCCGCCACGCGCCACGGCCGGCTGAGCGGGCGCTCAATCGGCGTCGAGGAAGGCGGCGAAGGCCGCCTTGCGGCCGGGCCGCAGGGCGGGGTGGTTCATGGCGCGGTTCCTCGTCGCTGGTCAGGACGATGGCGAGCTGGCCGTAGGTATGGGCTGTTCGTCATGGTCACATGGATATAACGTCCCCGCCGCAATCGGGAGGTTTCGGATGAAGATGATGCCTGGATCGTCGCCTGTTCGCCACGCCCTGCCGGGCCGGCGCGCGGCGCTTGTTGCGGCGTCCGGCCTCGGTCTGGCCGCCGATCCCCGGCCCGCGGCGGCGCAGGCCGCGCCCCTGGTGATCTTCGCGGCGGGCTCGCTGCGCGAAGCCGTCACCGAGATCGGCGAGGCCCATGCGCGATCCCATGGCAGGGCCGTGACGACCGCCTTCGGCTATTCGGGGCTGATGCGCGAGCGGATCGAGCGCGGCGAGCGCGCGGACATCCTGGCCTCGGCCGATATGGGGCACCCGATGCGGCTGCTTCAGGCAGGACGGGCGTCACAGGTCGCCATGTTCGCGCGCAACGCGCTCTGCGTCGTCGCGCCGCCCGGAACCGGCCTGACAGAGGCCAATCTTCTGGACCGGCTGCTGGACCCGTCCGTGGTGATCGGCGTGTTCCCGGCGGTGCAGGACCCCGTCGGGGACTACACCGTCGCGATGTTCGAGCGGGTGGATGCGATACGACCCGGCGCCGGCGCGGCGTTGCGCGGTCGCGCGCAGGTCATATCGCCCGCCATGGCGGGGCGCCCGCTGGGCGCCGGCGAGGACCTGGCCGTGGCCCTGCTGCGGGACCGGCGGATCGGGCTGCATGTCAGCTACGCCAGCACGGCCAGGCGACGCCTCGCGCAGCAGCTGCCGGGACTCGAGATCGTGGACCTGCCCGCCGCGATCCGCGTGGGCCCTGAATACGGCCTGGCGCTGCTCCGCAACGCCGATCCGGCAGCGGCGGCGCTGGCGCTCTTCATGCTCTCGACCGAGGGGCAACGCATCCTGGCGCGGCATGGCTTCGCCCCTGTCGGCCTGCCCGAAGCGACGTGAAGCAGGGGCGCCGGGTGCCGCCGGCGGCGGATGCCTGGCCCTATCCGCGATGGATGCGCAGCGGCGCGAAGGACTGCACGGCGGGCATGACCTGCAACGTGTTGACGTTGACGCGCGCCGGCCGGGTCGCGACCCGACGCACTGCATCCGCGATGTCGTCGGCAGTGAGCGGATCCGTGTTCTCATACCAACGGCCGAATGCTTCGACCGTTGGTATTCATCGTTGCTGACCCTCATGCGCCGGGCGCAAACCTCCGGTTTGCTTGGCTCGCCGGACCACCGGCGGATCGGCACAGCCGACCGCGAGCGGGCCGCATTCGCGGCCTCGGCACGAGTCAAAGCCTCGTGCCGCAGGGATCATACCCGCTGCACAAAGGATTGCCCTTTGTGCCCCTCAAACGCCGGGCGGGCCGCATTCGCGGCCTCGGCCCTGTGGGCCACAGGTCAAACCATCGGCAATCCGGTGTCATGGGGCTTGGCGGCCGCCGCATCATTGCCCTTGAAGCGGACATCGGAGAACTCGGTCCCCGCGACCACGCCGGGCTCGATATCGGTCACGCGCACCCTGGTCCCGAACAGGTCGGCCCGCAGGTTCAGCGAGAAGTGGCGCACGAAGGCCCTGGTCGCGCCATAGATGTTGCCGCCGGGATAGGGAAATTCGCCCGCGGTCACGGCGCGATCGGTCGGCTCATAGGACTCGGCGCCGGCGCCGACATTCAGGATGGTCCGCGCATCGCTCAAGGCCCGCCCGATCTCGGCCGCGACCGCCGGCTCCGGCTGCCGGTACTGCGCATACCCCTGTGCGATCCGCCCGTAATTCGCGTCGCCGGCGCTGCCATCGCCGCGGCGCGCCGCCGTCACGCCACCGGATCCAGTGCGCGCATCTCCTCGTCGGTGAAGACGCGGCTTCGTGTCAGGAAGCGCACGCCTTCCGGCGCCTCGAGCGAGAAGCCCGAGCCGCGGCCCTTCACGACATCGATGATGAGCTGGGTGTGCCGCCAATACTCGAACTGCGCGGCGCCCATGTAGAAGGGGCAGTCGGCGATCTCGCCCATCAGCACGTCCTGGGCTCCCGTCCGGAAGTCGCCGAGGGGATAGCACATCGGCGCCGAGCCGTCGCAGCAGCCGCCGGACTGATGGAACATCAGCGGCCCGTGCAGCGCGCGGAGGCGCGCAATCAGCGCCTCCGCCGCCTGGGTTGCGAC
>JAYRQX010000604.1:0-2474 GCA_041910415.1 Acetobacteraceae bacterium
AGCGGCGGCTCGACTCCGTGCGTCCCGTCGTGCTGCGCACGCGCGTCGAAAGGGATCGCCCGGCAACGGGCGGCGGCTTCTTCGCCATGCGCGCGGCGCCTACCAGCCGAGCGCGCGGTCTGGCGCACCCCAGCGGCGCCGCGATGCATGCCGGTCGGCCCGCATCAGCCTGAGCAGGATCCCTTCCCGCAGGCCCCGATCGGCCACCGTGATCCGCGGCGCCGGCCAGACCTGGCGGATCGCCGCATAGACGGCGCAACCCGGCAGCACGAACTCGACGCGTTCCGGCCCCACGCAGGGATGCCGCGCCAGCCCCTCGCGCCCCAGCGCAAAAAGGTCGCCTAGCGCCGCATCCGCCACGTCGCAATCCAGCGTCCGCCCATCCACCAGCGGCCGCCGGTACTTGGGCAGCGCCAGCGCCACGCCCGCGAGCGTGGTCACGGTCCCCGAGGTCCCCATCAGCCGCACGCCGCCCGCGCGGATTTCCCGCTGGATGCCGTGCACCCGGTCGAACGCCTCAAGCCGCGCCGCGACCTCTTCCACCACGCCCAGGAACCCGGCTTCCGTGAAGCAGTCCTGCCCCGCGCGCTCGGCCAGCGTCACCACCCCGAGCGGCAGCGAGAGATACCCGATCAGTTCCGGCCGTCCGCAATCCTGCGGCACCCGCATCCACGCGATCTCCGTGGAGCCGCCGCCGATGTCGAACAGCAGCGCCCGCCGGTCGCCCTTCTCGATCAGCGGCGCGCAGGATTCCATGGCGAGTTCCGCCTCCTCCCGCGCCGAGATGATGCGAAGCCCGAGCCCCGTCTGCTCCCGCACGCGCTGCAGGAAGGCGGCGCCGTTATGCGCGCGCCGGCAGGCCTCGGTCGCCACCGCCTCCACCCGCCGGACCTGGCGCCGCCCGAGCTTTTCCGCAACGCTCCTGAGCGCGCCGACCGCGCGCTCCATCGCGACATCCGAAAGCGCCCCGCTCGCCCCCAGCCCTTCGCCCAGCCGCACGACGCGCGAGAAACTGTCCACGACCCGGAAGCCCTGCCCGGTCGGCGCGCCCAGCAGCAGGCGGCAATTGTTGGTGCCGAGATCCACCGCCGCATACAGGTACGGCCCCTGGGCCGACGCGGCGCCGCGGCCCGGGACCCGGGTCTGGCTTGCGATCGCGGCGGTGGCGATAACGTCCGGCATGGAGCGGTCCAGCGCGGCCAGATGCCGGGCATCTCTCATGATCGTGCGGGGCCGCCCCCGGGGCAAGGAGTTTCCCGCCGGCCCGCCGCAACGATCCCGCAGCGCAGCAGGCCCCCCGCGGTCCCGCGCCGCCACGCCTCGTGTTGAACCCTGCGGCGGCCCGTGGTAGAGGCCCGGCCCTCCGGGACGAGCGCCCGGCCATCGTTGGCACGATGGGGGATAGTTTAGCGGTAGAACTCCCGGCTCTGACCCGGGCAGCCTTGGTTCGAATCCAGGTCCCCCAGCCAATTTCCCGTTCGCTGGTGCGTGTGGGTGGGTCGTGCGGCGGCGCGCGGGGCTGTCGCTTGCGGGCCGTGCAGGCGGGGTGCCCGTGCCGGTCCGGACAGCCCTGGTTGTTGAGAATCGTTCCCGGATTCACCGTTTTGGACAAACCCCGGGGGCCCTCACCATTTCAGGCGCCACTTGCGGCGGTCGCCCAGGGACATCTCGTGCAGGGCGTAGCAGGATCGCATCCTGTCCACGATCTCGCGCATCTCCCGCAGTGACAGGCCGCGCAGCGCGCCCGCATTGTCGGTGATGATCTCGCGCATCAACGCTTCCAGGGGCGGGTCGGGGATGTAGATCGGCGCGGCGGGCAGTGCATCCAGCACATTCAGGTTCCGCACGATGATCAGGCTCTCCACATCCAGGATCCGCCCCATGCGGCGATAGGCGCCGCAGATCATGAACGCCAGGCTCTTCAGCGCCGGCGTCCCGCCGGCCAGCGGATGATCGGAAATCGCCGAGACCAGGAGGTCCAGCACCCCCGCCCGCGCCCAGCGCCTGAGCGCCCGGTGCGCCGTGTCGGGCCGGCCGAGATGCGACGGCAGGGCGCGCCATGGCAACCGCGTGCAGGCGATCCAGAAGATGGCGTTCAGCGTCTTGCGCCGGTCCGTCGGCCGCCCGCCCCGGGCATCGCTGGGCAGATAGGGCCGGATCGCCTCGTATTCCGCATCCGTGAGCGGCTGCCAGGGGCGGCGGGGGATGGGGATATAGGGAATGTCGGGGATCGGCATGGCGGGGCTCCTCGGGGGCGGACGTCGGGAGGGCGATGTTATAGGAATTTTTTCTGATTTGCCAGCAAAAAATCCTCGGGGCGCAAGGACCCGCCGATGGCCGACCGAGCCCGCGCGCACCTCCGGCCGCAAGCGGTCGCATCGCGGCGGAAGCGGCCGCCATCTGGCCCGCGCACCGGTCCGGGAGTACAGAAACCCCTTGACCCCAAGCGATCCCAAGGACCGACGATGAAAAAG
>JAYRQX010000605.1:0-10153 GCA_041910415.1 Acetobacteraceae bacterium
CAAACCTCCGGTTTGCTTGGCTCGCCGGACCGTCATGCCGAAGGCATGCTGTCCGCATGACCGGCGGATCGGCACAGCCGACCGCGAGCGGGCCGCATTCGCGGCCTCGGCACGAGTCAAAGCCTCGTGCCGCAGGTATCAGTCCAGCGATTGCGCCGCGATCGTCGGGCCAGCGACCACGATCCGGCCCGCAGGAATCGGCCATCTGCGCAGCGCCGCCTCACCGTCAGGCGTCAGCCCGTACAAGCCGCGTTCGACGCGGGCGAACCAGCCATAGACATTGCTCAGCAGGATGCGGCCCGCATCCGGGGCGACCTGCCTGAGGTCCTTTGGCCGCCTGGGCTGTTCCAGGATTGCTGCCGCGCAGGCCAGCGAGCGCTGCCGATAGGCCGTCATGATCGGCACCTTCGTGCTGCCCCCGGAATTCGGATCACCCGCCCTGCTTCTGTGCTCCTTGATCAGCGCGTCGCGTCTCCGGCGATTGCGGCGCGGCTGGTAGGGCGCGGGTTCGGCCAGAACCTCCACCGTCCGGCGGGACGGATGCACAGCCAGCAGCCCGACGCCCATCAGACGGCAGAGTTTGTGGACCCTGCGGTCCTGGTCGCGCCCCCGCCGCGACATCGGCACGGCAAGCCAGACGCAGTCCGCCGCAGCCATGCGATCCACGGCCTGCAGCACCAGATCCAGGGTGAAACTGAGCTTGAGCTCGATGATCGCGACCGAGTCGGCACCTCCGTCGCCCTGGCGAATGCCGACGCCGTCGCAGCCGCAGACCTCGCCCTTGACCGCGTAGCCCTGCGCCTCAAGGTGCCGCTTGGCCGCAGCGTAGAGAGAGGTCTCCGGCGATTCTCGGCTGGGCTGCCTGACCATGCCGCGACGCTACACAGGCGCCTGGAGTCGTGCCCAGGCGCAAAGTTGCCATCCAGCACCGATGGCCGCTGCGGCCCGCGCGCGCCAGGCTGACAGGCGGCGGATCGGACCAGCAGGCTGCGGAAACATACCGCAACGCCGCACGGGAGCGCGCCCACATCACGCAAGAGAACCAGATGCGATGATTCAGCGAATCATTCGTTCCCGAATGGCTCGCGTTGCGAAATGCTGAGTCGCGCTGAGCGCGGGGCGATGGCTTCTCAGCAGCCTGCTAGGCGCGGAAATACCATTGTTCGGGATGCCCGCCCCAGGGCGTTCGGATGTGCTGGGAGACGCCTGTGCGTGCCGGCACATTCTCCAGCCGCCCGCTCACCACGCGCACGCCCATGAAGGCGGGCGACAGGCCGACGACGCCGATGCCCCATTGCTGCTCGACCGCGATCTTCCAGATCTCCTTCGCTGTCTCGGTGCGTTGCGCGAGCCTCTGGCCGGCGGCCGCGCGGATGAGGTCGAAGGCGCGGCGCATCTCGGGCTCGGTCGGCGCCGTGCCGCGGGCGCCGTTGGTCGCGAACCAGTGGGCATGGGCATTGCCCATGACGCCGGCCGTCGGGTCCACGGGCAACGCGTAGCGCGGATAGAGGTAGAGGCTCTCCGTGCCGTTGTTGGTCCACATGAAGACCTGGTGCTGGTCGTTCAGCGCGCGCGTGATCGCGAGGCTGCGCTCCATCACCCGCACATCGCCGGCGATGCCGATCTGCCGCCATTGCTGCACGATCATCTCCGCCTGCTGCGGCCAGGTCGGCGACAGCGTCTGAGCGACCGCAATCTCGATCCGCAGGCGCTGGCCGTTGTCGCGGCGAAGGCGATAGCCCTCGCGGTCCTTGCGGTTCAGGCCGATGCCGTCCAGCAGCCGGTTCGCCTGCGCCGGATCGTGCGTGGACCAGCGCGTGCGCCATTCCTCGCCCGGGCTTTCCGGGACGATCCGGTCGGGGATGACGGAGCCGGGCGTGCCGAGGCCGAGCCAGAAGGCCTCGTTCAGTTGCTCGCGATCGATGCCAAGGGAAAGGGCGCGGCGGAACTGCGCATTCGCAAGCAGCGCGCCGATCTCGCGGTCCTCGGTATAGGTCAGGTTCGGGAAGAGCACGGTATCGGCGCCGTTGAAGCCGGGGTCGAGATGCACGCGGTAGCGGCTGCGCTCGCGGTTCTCGAGCAGGATCGGGAGCTTCCCGAGGTCGATGAAGCGCTCCTGGTAGTCGTAGTCGCCGGCGATGGCGCGCAGGTTCACGACCTCCGGGTTTTCCGCGAGCGTCAACTGGATGCGGTCGATATAGGGCAGCTGGTTTCCTTCGGTATCGACGGCGTAGTAGTAGGGGTTGCGCTCCAGCACCCATTGCTGGCCCGTGATCGGCTGCACCATGCGCCAGGCCGCGAGCGTGGGCAGGTCGCGGTTGAGCCGCCAGTCCGAGCGGTTGCGGAAGAGCTGCACCCAGGTGCTGAATCCGGCGGCACGCGCCTGTTGGTTCAGGGTCTCGATCGGCGTGTTCTTCGGCAGAAACTGGCCAAGGTAATGCTTGGGCGCATAGACGCTGTAGGCGCGGCCATCGGACTGCTGCCGCGTCTGCCCGCCGCCGACCAGCGTGTCGCCGGCGAGCAGATAGGGGAACAGGTAGTTCGGATCCTCGAAGACGAAGGCGACGGTGGCGTCGTCCACCTTCTCCACCCGGCCCGGCTTGCCATTCACCGCCATCTCCGGCGCGGGCGACGGGACGAGGTCGCGGTTCCCGTAGAGATCCTCGAACCAGAACACCCAGTCGTCGGCGGTGTGCGGCGTGCCGTCGGACCAGCGCAGGCCGCGGCGGAGGAAGACGGTGGTCCGGCGGCCATCCTCGCTGACCTCGAATCCCTTGAGCAGGCAGGGCTCGATCTGCGTGCCGGTCTTGTCGAAGAAGAGCGGCTTGTCGGCCGACATCAGCCGATTGCCGTTCTCGCTGTCGCCGGGGCCGATGAAGCCGCGACGCCAGGTGCCGCCGTAGCGGCCGATGCCGCGCAGCGGCTGGATCACCATCACGTCCTCGGGCAGGCGCTGCTCCACCGCCGGCAGGCGGCCCGCGCGCACCTGCTCGGCCAGCATCGGCGCCTCCGTGAAGCTGCGCGGGCGACGCGCGGGATCGGTGACGAGGGTCGGCCCCTCAAGGTCTCCGACCAGGCCGGATTCGCGCACCGTGCCGGTGGATTGCGCCTGCGCGGTGGCGGCGAGCGCCGCGGTACCCAGGATACCGGCACCGATGTCTCGACGTCGCATGTTGTCCTCCCTTGTTGATCACGCCACCCCGGCGAGGGTGATCTCGTTGGCCCTGTGGCAGCTGACCCAGCGGCCGTCAGCGGTCGGCGCGAGGTCCGGCCGCTCGACGCGACAGCGCTCCACCGCATAGGGGCAGCGCGGATGGAAGGCGCAACCGGGCGGTGGCTTCGCCGGATCGGCGACGTCGCCGCTTGCCTTCATCTGCCGTCCGCGGCGCATGGGATCGGGGGCCGGCACGGCGGCCAGCAGCGTCTCGGTATAGGGATGCAGCGGCGCGCGATAGAGCGCGTCCGTCGCCGCGATCTCCACGATGCGTCCGACATACATCACGGCGACACGGTCGCTCACATGCCGCACCACGCTGAGGTCGTGCGCGACGAAGAGCATGGAAAGCCCCAGCCGGTCCTGCAGGTCTAGCAGCAGGTTGATGATCTGCGCCTGCACGGAGACGTCGAGCGCGCTGACCGGCTCGTCCGCCACGACCAGGCGCGGATTGAGCGCGAGCGCGCGCGCGATGCCGATGCGTTGCCGCTGGCCGCCCGAGAAGGCATGCGGGAAACGCGTGCGCGCCACCGATGGCATCTGCACGAGTTCCAGCAGTTCCAGCACGCGCGCATGGCGCTCGGCGGCCGGTACGCCGTTCACCCGCAGCGGCTCCGCGATGATGTCGCCCACCATCATGCGCGGGTTGAGCGAGGAATAGGGGTCCTGGAAGATCATCTGCATGTGCCGCCGGAGCGGCCGCAGGGCGCGCTTGGGGAGCGCCGCGAGATCGACAATCCGTTCCGGTTCCGGCGAGAACAGGATTTCTCCCGAGGTCGGCACCAGGGCACGCAGGATGCAGCGGGACACCGTGGTCTTGCCGCAGCCGCTCTCGCCCACCAGCGCCAGCGTCTCGCCCTGCGCGATCGAGAAGGAGACGCCGTCCACGGCGCGCACCCGCCCAACTTCCTGCCGCAGCAGCCCGGCATGGATCGGGTAGTGCTTCTTCAGGTCGCGGATCTCGAGGACGTTCATGCCGTTTCCTCGAGGAAACAGCTCGCGCCTGGCTGACCTGGCGCCACGTCCGCCGGGACCGCCTGGTCGCAGCGCCCGGCGATCACCTCCGTGCAGCGCGGATGGAAGGCGCAGCCGGCCGGACGCGCGCCGGGATGCGGCACGGCACCGCCGATGGTCGCAAGCCGCTGGCGCGGTGTCGCGAGGATGGAGGGCACCGCGCGCAGCAGGGCGCGTGTGTAGGGATGGCGCGGCGCGCGGAACAGATCCGCGACGGCCGCGTATTCGACGATGCGGCCGAGATACATGACCGCGACCTCGTCGCACATTTCGGCGATCACCCCCATGTCGTGGGTGATCAGCATGAGCGCGATGTTCTTCTCCGCCTGCAGGCGGCGCAGCAGCTCCAGCACCTGCGCCTGCGTCGTGACGTCGAGCGCCGTGGTCGGTTCGTCGGCGATCAGGATGTCGGGGTCGCCGGCGAGCGCCATGGCGATGCCGACGCGCTGGCGCAGCCCGCCGCTGAGCTGGAAGGGATAGGCATCCACGCGCAGCTCGGGGCGGGGAATGCCGACCTCGCGCAGCAGCGCGATGGCGCGGTCGCGGGCTTCGGCCTTGGACAGCTCGCCGTGCTGCCGCACGGCTTCGATGATCTGGTTGCCGACGGTGTAATGGACGGAAAGCGCCGTCATCGGCTCCTGGAAGATCAGGCCGATCCGCCCGCCGCGAATCTCGCGCATGCGGCGAGAGGCGGGATCGAGCGCGACGAGTTCCGTCTCCTCGGCCTGGCCGGGGTCGAGGCGGATCGAGCCGCCGACGATCCGCCCGGGCCTGTCGAGGATGCGCAGGATGGAGCGCGCGGTCACGCTCTTGCCGCAACCGGACTCGCCGACGATGCCGAGGGTGCGGCCCGCATGGAGATCGAAGCTCACGCCTTCCAGGGCGCGCACCGTGCCCTGCTCCATCTCGAAATGCACCTGGAGATCGCGGATGGCGAGCGCCGTTGTCTCAGCCATAGGGATCCGCCGCGTCGCGCAGTCCGTCGCCCAGGAAGTTGAAGGCGAGGATCACCAGGATCACCGGCACCGCCGCCGAGAGCAGCCAGGGCGCCCCGGACAGCACCTGGATGTTCTGCGCATCCTGCAACAGGATTCCCCAGGAGATCGCCGGCGGCCGCAGGCCGAGGCCGAGGAAACTCAGCGCTGTCTCGCTGACGATCATGGCCGGCAGCGCCAGGCTGACGGCCGCGATGATGTGGCTGGCGAAGGAGGGCAGCATGTGGCGCAGGATGATCCGCCCCTGGCCGGCGCCAGCGAGTTCGGCGGCGACGACGAAATCCTCCTCGCGCAGCGAGAGAAAGCGGCCGCGCACCACACGCGCGAGATCCGTCCAGCCGATCAGCGAGATGATGAGGGTGATCGCGAAATAGACCTGAGTCGTGCTCCAGGTGTTCGGCAGCGCCGCGGCGAGACCCATCCAGAGCGGGATGGTGGGAATCGAACGAAAGACCTCGATGACGCGCTGGATCAGCGTATCCACCCAGCCTCCATAAAGACCCGAGACGCCGCCGAGGATGATGCCGAGCAGCAGGCTGAGCGCGACGCCGGCGAGACCGATCGAGAGCGAGACGCGCGTCGCGACGATCATGCGCGAGAAGAGATCGCGGCCCAGCTGATCCGTGCCGAGCAGGAAGATGCCGTCCGTGCGCTGCCCGCCCTCGATGCCGATGAGGTGGATGTCCGTCTCGAACAGGCCGAGGAGGCTGTAGCTGTAGCCCCGGACGAAGAGGCGCACCGGCAGCTTGCGGTTCGGGTCGGGCGTGTAGACGAGCTGGAAGGTGCGCCGGTCCCGCACGCCGCGCAGGCCGTAGACATGCGGGTTGAAGCCGCTGTCGTCGAAGAGGTGGATCGCCTGGGGCGGGATGAAGCTGCGCCGCGCATCGGTGGCGTGCGGGTCGTTGATGGCGAGGAAGTCCGCGAAGATCGCGACCAGGTAGAAGAGCGCAATGATGAACAGGCTCACCACGGCCAGCCGGTGCTTGCGGAAGCGCCACCAGGTCAGGCGGAGTTGCGTCGCTTCCGCCCAGCGGTCCTGCGCGGCGGCGGCCTGCGGCTCGGCGGTGGCGCTCATGCGCGCCCTTCCAGCCGGATGCGGGGATCGATCCACATCAGCAGGATGTCGGAGATCAGCGTGCCGATGACGGTCATCACACCCAGCAGCAGCACGATGGCGCCGGCCAGGAACATGTCCTGCGCGACCAGCGCCTGGAGCAGCAGCGGTCCCACGGTCGGCAGGCCGAGCACCAGCGAGACGACGATGCTCCCCGAGACGAGGTAGGGAAACAGATAGGCGACGGAGCTCGCGAAGGGGTTCAGCGCCGCGCGCACCGGGTATTTCAGGATGGTGCGCGTTTCGGAAAGGCCCTTGGCGCGGGCCGTCACCACATAGGGGCGGCGCAGCTCGTCCAGCAGGTTCGCGCGCATGATGCGGATGAGCTGCGCGGTGCCTGCCAGCGCCAGCACCGCGGCCGGCAGCGGCAGGTGCTTCATCAGATCCCAGACCCGCGCCCAGCTCCACTCCGCCTGCACGTAGTCAGGCGAGAACAGCCCGCCGACATTCAGGCCGAGATACCGGAAGCCGAGATACATCAGGATCAGCGCGAGCAGGAAATTGGGTACCGCGAGCCCGATGAAGCCAAGCGTCGTGAAGATGTAGTCGCCCACCGAATACTGCCGTACCGCCGAGTAGATGCCGATCGGCAGCGCGATCGCCCAGGTGAGGAACAGGGCGGCCAGGGAGACGACCATGGTCAGCCAGAGCCGGTCGCCGATGACCTCCGCCACCGGTCGGCGCCAGACCATGGAGACGCCGAAATCGCCCCGCAGCACGCGGCCCATCCAGCGCGCGTATTGCACGATGACCGGCTGATCGAGGCCGTACTCGACGCGCATCGCGGCGGCCTGCTCCTGGGACACGGAACTGCCGCTTGCGGTGAGTTGCGCAATGTAGGCGTCCACGAAATCGCCCGGCGGCAGGCGGATGATCAGGAAGGTCAGCGCCGAGATGAACAGGCAGGTGACCGTCGCAAGCCCCAGCCGCTGGAGCAGGTAGCTCACCATGCAGGCCACTCCCGCGCATGCGGCATCGGCATCCGGCGCTTCCTCTCCCAGGGCCTCGTGATCCCAAGGCTTCGCGAGCGAGCTAACCACGGCCGGCAGATTGTCCACAACCCGAGGCTGCGCGTGGCGGGATCCACGCTTAGCGGGCGCGAAGAACCGTGGGGATCACGACCCCGCCTCCAAGGGCCCCAGGATTCCGAGTTCCATCGCCTTGATCTGCAACGCCAGATACTTCGAATTGATGCGGCAGACCGCCAGCCCGCCGGCGATGAACCACAGGCCCTGCTGTGGCGTGCGCTTGTACATGTTGCTCAACTCGCCATCGCGCCCGATCCCCCAGACGGGCCCGATGCACGCGACCATGGCTTCGCCCATGGCACGGCGCACCAGCTCCTGCTGCGGGTAGTAGCCGGTCGCCAGCACCAGCAGGTCGGCGGCAACCACGCCGCCGTCCCTCAGCTGCACGCCGTTCGCGACGAAGCGCTCGATCCGGTCGTACTGCAGCAGGCCGATCTCACCCTTGATCATGAGTTCCGAACTGCCGGCGTCGAGATTGTAGCCACCGCCGCGCCGGTAGTATTTCATCTGGTGGCCGGTCTCGTCCTCGCCGATATCGTGCTTGAAGCCGATGCGCTTCAGCCCCTCGATCATCTCGCGGTCGAACTCCATCATGCGCTGCACGACCGCCTTGTAGTTGCGGATGACCAGCGGCGGCGGCGCGGACGCAACGACCAGGTCGGCATCGTCCAGCGTCCCCGGCTCGTTCCACGCCGCCTCGTTCAGCCGCGCGCTCGGGTTGATCGACACGACGGTGGTGGAGCCGCGCTGGATCATCGTGGTGTGCACGCCGTGGCTGTGCAGATCGAGCGCAATGTCGTTCGCGCTGCTGCCGGTGCCGAGGATGAGCGCGCGCCGGCCCTCCCATCCAGCGCCGCTGTCGAAGCCTTCGGAGTGCAGCACGGTGCCGGCGAAGTCCTTGAGGCCCGGCAGGTCGGGCACCATCGGATAGCTGCTGACGCCATTGGCGCAGACGATATGCCGCGGCCGGATCACCCGCTCCGTTCCGTCGCCGCGCCGAAGGCGCGCGGTCCAGCACGTCGCGCCGGCATCCCATTCGCCGGCGACGAACTCGGTATCCGTCCAGCAGTTGATCTCCATGGCGTCGGCGTAGAACTCGAACCAGTTCCCGAGCATGTCCTTCGGGATGTACATCGGCCAGCTCGGCGGAAAGGGCAGATAGGGCAGGTGGTTGATATGCGTCGAGTTGTGCAGCGCGAGGGAGTGGTAGCGACGGCGCCAGCTGTCCCCGATGCGCGGCCACTTGTCCACGACGAGGGTATCGACGCCGAGCTGGTTCAGCCGCGCCGCGACCGCAAGCCCCGCCTGCGCGCCGCCCACCACCAGCACCGCCGGATCGCGGTCCTCATAGGCTGCGGCCTTGCGCCGGACGTCCGCCCAGTTGTCGCCACCGAAATTGCGCGAATAGGCCGCGCCCGTCGGCCGGTTGGCGCCGATCTTCTCCTCATGCCCCCGGAGCGACTGAAGCGTGGTCGAAAGAAGCCACGCCTTCATCGTGCCGTCCGCATCGGCGGTCAGCCGTATGATCCCGGCGCAGCGGCCGAGCCTGGTCTCGAATTCGTAGAGCGCCTCGACGCTCTCGATACCCAGGCGGATGGCCCGGCGCGGCGGGCGGCGCTCCCGTGGAATGACGAAACCCTGCGCGCCCGTCCGGGACTGCTCGGTGGCGAGGCGCGCGGCGATCGCGTGCCGCCCGGCGACGGGCGTGTAGTGCCAGGTGAAGGCGAGCACGTCCCGCCAATGGGAGTCCTCGTGGAACAGCGCGGCGATGCCGGCCGCGTCGCGCGATGCCAGTGCCGTCTCGAACGCGGCGAGCCAGGCGCATGCCACACGCCGGACCGCCAGCGCCTCCTCCAGTTCACGCAACTCCTGGTGGTCAGCGTCCATGTCGCCCCTCGCGCCGCGTCGTGGAATGCTTGACGCGCCTCGGCGCCATCCTACCGGCGCTGCCCTGCGGGCGTCCACGGACAGCCGGCCTGCGCCGTTGGACGATGCGTCAGGAGCGGTGCTTCAGCCGCTGGGGGCTGCCGGCGCGTCATCCCCGCCGGACATTCCAGAACAGCGCCAGTCCCTTCAACACTCCGCTCAGGTCGTCCCGATACGCCGTCGGCTGGTAGAACTGCCCCAGCGGCACATAGGGCACGTCGATGAACGCCTGCCGCTGCATGTCGCGCCCGATGCGCCGGCGGATATCGTCGTTGTCGGATTGCAGCCACTCGTCGCGCAACGCCTCCAGCCGAGGGCTCGACGACCACCCGAACGTCGCGGTCAGACCGCTGCCGCGAATGAAATTATGGGCCGCCGGATTGAACTGGTTGACCCCGGCCGTATAGGTGCAGAAGGCGTTGTAGCCGCCGCGCTCCGGCGGCTCGCGGTTCGCCTGGCGCCGCAGGGCCGATCCCCAGTCCATCGCCACGTAGTCCAGATTCATCCCCAGCGCACGGAAGGTCGCGGCCACCACCTCCGTCATCGCGTTGATGGCGGGGAAGTCCGTCGGCACCACCAGCAGCACCTTCTCGCCGCGATACCCGGCCTGCTCCAACTCGCGGCGCGACCGCGCGATGTCGCGCGGGCGCGTCAGCGCCTCCATCCCTTCATCGCTCGCCATCAGCGATCCCGGCGCGAAGAACCCCACACCGTCGCGCCACAACGCGCGGTCGGCCCCGGCGACCGCCGTCATCACATCGGCCTGATTGATCGCGCCCAGCACGGCACGCCGGATCTCCGGCTTGTCGAAGGGAGGGTGGAGAAAGTTCGGCCGCAGCATCGCGATCGCGCCCGTGGGGTC
>JAYRQX010000606.1:0-12818 GCA_041910415.1 Acetobacteraceae bacterium
ATAGCCTTGTGGCGGGGGCTGCGGCGGCGGCTGATAGGCGCCTTGCGGAGGTGGCTGGTAGCCCTGCGGCTGTCCATAGCCCTGGGGCTGGCCGTAGCCCTGCTGCGGCGGCTGATAGCCATAGCCTGGCTGGCCGTAGCCCTGCCCATAGGCCTGCTGGTACTGCGCGCCATTCGGGTTCGTGGGATCGGGTCCGAAGCGGTTCGGCCCGATGGTGCCCCGCAGGAAGCCCACCATCACCAAGGACCAGATCGGCCCGATGACGGGGATGAAGTTGATCAGCACCCACCAGCCCGACTTGTCGTGGTCGTGCCAGCGTTTCACCTGCCCGGCGAGCATGGGCCAGATCAGCGCCAGCGACGCGATGGTGGTGAAGACCCCCATCGGCGGAATCTCGCCGCTGCCGAGATCCTGTGGTTGGGTGTCGAACTTCACCCCAAGAACAGCGACATCGAGCGCAAACATCACCAGCATGATCGCCAGGTAGACCAGGCAGTACGCCAGCCAGAAGGTCTTGCGCGCGATGCGTCCGCGAAAGCTGAACCAGGACATCGTTCGGTGCTCCCCGGCGCTTCCCTCCGGCAGCGACCCCGCCGGCTTCCCAAGGGACAGCGCCCGCGCATGGAACACGCCGGCGCGTCCATGAGCAAGCTTGGACACATCGATGCGGCATTGGCGCGGGCCGGGGAGCGCGATTAGCCTTGCGCCGCCGGGCGCGGATGCCGGGGGCCTCGAAGCGCACGGAATCGAAGACATCGGGAAGGACAATTCATGACACGCCGTCTGGTACTCGCCGCGGCCCTGGCCGCGGGCAGCAGCCTGCTGTCCGGCTGCGTCGATCCGAACATGCAGCCCATCGCGACAGCGCCCGTCAGGCCGGTCGCCACCTGCGGCTTCCAGGTCATCAACAATTCCGGCATCACCGTGCACACGCTGAACTTCAGCTCCTCGGCCTTCACCTCCTGGGGCGCCGACCAGCTCGGCAGCAGCGTGCTGCCGCCCGGCCGTTCCGTGAGCTTCCGCCCCGGCAATGCCGGCAACTACGATTTCCGCGTGATCTGGACGAATGGCCGCGCGGCGGAGCTGCGCCAGGTGAACACCTGCCGCACGCCGAACGTCATTGTCACCAATGGCGGCCTGATGGCACGCTGAGGCCATGAAGACCGCACCCTTCGGCCGCCGCGCCGCCGCGTTCACGCTGCTCTCCGCCGTTGCCGCGTGCGCGTCGCCGGCGCCGCCGCCGGCCGCGGCCCCGGTGATCCCGTCGGGCGGGTGCGAGGCACGCTTCACGCTGCAGAACCGCTCCACGACATCGGTCGCGGAGTTCTACTTCCGGCCGGCCGGCGCCTCGGAGTGGGGAATCGACCGGTTCGGAAGCCGCCAGCTGACGCGCGGGCTCACCATGAGCTTCCGCGTCGTGGGCGAGGGGCGGCACGATCTGCGCATCGTCTGGGCCACCGGCCGCGAATCGCGGCTCGACAACGTTAATCTCTGCGAGGTGCCGCTCGTCGTCGCCGAGAACGACCGCCTGATGGTGCCGTCCGGCCCGGCGCCGGCCGCGGCACCGCCACGCGGACGGCCCGGGGCGCGTCAGTAGCCCGCGGCGAAATCCACGAGGTTGATGAACGGCCGCCCCGCGCGGGCGCGGTGGATATTCTCCACCACCTGCGGGGCGACGCTCTCGGGGATGGTGATACTCGCCGCATGCGGCGTCATCACCACCTTCGGGTGTGCCCAATAGGCATGGTCGCTGGGCAGCGGCTCCGGCTCGAAGACATCGAGCGCCGCGCCGGCGATATGGTCGGACTCGAGCGCCGCGAGCAGGTCCGCATCCACCACATGCCCGCCGCGCGCGGGGTTCAGCAGGAAGGCACCGCGCGGCAGCGCGTTGAGCAGACGTGCATCGATGACGCCGCGCGTGTCCGGCGTCAGCGGCAGCAGGCAGACCAGCATGCGGCTCTTCGCCGCCATGGCAAGCATGCCGCCGGCGCCCGTGAAGTTCTCGACGCCGTCGGTCTGCTTGGGGCGGCGCGTCCAGCTCATGACGGGGAAGCCCAGCATGCGCAGCTTGCGCGCGGCATCGGTGCCGAGCTCGCCCTGTCCCAGGATGCCGATGCCGGTCTCCGACGTGATCGGCGCGTCCAGCTCCTCCCAGATCCGCGCGGCCTGCTGGGCGCGATACTCCGCATCCTGGCGGTGGAAGCGCAGCACGTTCAGCAGCACCCATTCGCTCATGGCCGAGGTCAGCAGCACATCGACCAGGCGTGCGACCGGCACGCCCGGCGGCGGCCCGGGCGGGCGGAACAGGTGATCCACGCCCGCGCCCATGGAGACGATGAGCTTGAGGTTCGGGTAGCGCCTGAGCTCCGCCATGTCATGGGCGGTCCAGACCACCGCGGCCTCGATATCGGCGGGGTCGCCCGCATCGGGGAACAGGCGGATGTCGAGCGTGGGATCGATCGCGAGCAGCGAACGCTTCCACCACTCCATGGTGTGCGCCTTGGTGGACAGCAGGACGGCCATCAGCCGGTCTCCCCTTCGGTTCCGGTGGGCGGGATCAGGCGCTGCACGAACAGCCGCCAATTGTCGCGCGGCGTCGCGGCCATCTCGGACCCGTCGTCCAGCTTCGCATAGAGCGTCAGCGCGCCGGTGCCCCACATGATGTCCATCTGGTGTTCGCTGGCGAGCGCCATGGCCGCGGTGCGTTCGAAGACGCCGTCCTTGATGCGCGGATGCACCCTGGTCAGCCACCACCAGCAGCCGACCGCCAGGATCGCGGCGCCGACATAGAAGTGGATCAGCGCGGTGCCGAGGAAGGAACCGACCAGGATCGTCGCGGCCGGCCAGACGTTCTCCGCCATGTTGTACACGGGCGAACCCGGCGTGTTCATCTTCCGGATGTTCACGCCGAGCTTGACCCGCCCGGAATCGAGCAGTGTCTTCAGGCGGTCGAGGTCGGTCACGTGCGGATCGGCGCTCCCTGGTGGCCTGCCGTGCTGAGGTCGAAGGCGGCCGCCATCAGGGCGCGGGTGTAGGGCTGCTGCGGCGTGGCGACAATGCGTTCGGCATCGCCTTCCTCCACCACGCGGCCGTCCTTCAGAACCATGATCCGGTGCGCCATCGCGCGCACCACGCGGAGATCATGCGAGATGAAGAGATAGGCGAGGCGGTGCTTCTGCTGGAGATCGCGCAGCAGCTCCACCACCTGCGCCTGCACCGAGACGTCGAGCGCGCTGGTCGGCTCGTCCAGCACCACGAAGCGCGGCTTCAGCACGAGGGCGCGCGCGATGGCGACACGCTGGCGCTGCCCGCCGCTGAACTCATGCGGATAGCGTTGCGCCATGTCTGTTCGCAGCCCGACTTCCTCGAGCGCGTCGGCGACGGTGCGGTCGCGCTCGGCGGCGGAAAGCTGCGGCTGGTGGACGGCCAGTCCCTCGCCCACGATCTCGGCCACGCTCATGCGCGGGGACAGCGAGCCGAAGGGGTCCTGGAAGACGATCTGCATTTTAGAGCGCAGCGGCCGCAGGCTCTTGCGATCCAAGCCCTGGATCGGCTGGCCGAGGAAGACGATCGGGCCTTCCGACGCTTCCAGCCGCAGCATGGCGAGACCGAGCGTCGTCTTGCCCGACCCGCTCTCGCCGACCAGCCCCAGCGTCTCACCTTCGCGGACGCTCACGGAAACGCCGTCCACGGCCTTCACATGCGCGACGACGCGCCGCATCAGGCCTCGGCGGATCGGGAAATGCACCTTGATATCGCGCCCCGCCATGATCTCCGGCGCTTCGGGCGCCACGGGATCAGGCGCGCCACGCGGTTCGGTCGCGAGCAGCATGCGGGTGTAGGGGTGCTCCGGCGCGGCGAAGATTTTCTGGACATCGCCCTGCTCCACCGCTTGGCCGTCCTTCATGACAACCACGCGGTCGGCATGGCGCTTCACGATCTGCAGGTCATGGGTGATGAGCAGCATCGCCATGTTGAGGCGGTGCTTGAGATCGGCCAGCAGCTCCAGGATCTGCGCCTGGATGGTGACGTCGAGCGCCGTCGTCGGCTCGTCGGCGATCAGCAGCTTGGGGTCGTTGGCGAGCGCGGCCGCGATCATCACGCGCTGGCGCTGACCGCCCGAGAGCTGGTGCGGATAGGCGCCCAGCCGCTCCTCGGCATTCGCGAAGCCGGCGCGGCGGAGCAGTTCGATGACGCGCGTCTTCAGCGCATCGCCAGCGAGGGGCTGGTGCAGCGTGATCGCCTCGCTGACCTGCCGGCCCACCGTGTGCAGCGGGTTCAGCGAGGTCATGGGCTCCTGGAACACCATGCCGGCGACGCCGCCGCGCAGGTGGCGCAGCTCGCGGTCGGGCGCGGACAGCACATCGACGCCATCCAGCACGATGCGGCCCACGGGGTTGCTGCCCGCGCCCGGCAGCAATTGCAGGCAGGACAGCGCGGTGACGGACTTGCCGCTGCCGCTTTCGCCCACCAGCGCGACGGTCTCGCCGGGATCGACGGCGAAGGAGACGCCGTGGACAACCGGCCTGCCGCGGAAGGCGACGGTGAGGTTCTCGACGCTGAGCAGGCTCATCGTCCGCCTCCCGGCAGCTTGCGCGGATCGAAGGCGTCGCGCACCGCCTCGCCCACGAAGGTCAGCAGCGACAGCATGGTGCCGAGAACAAAAAACCCGGTCAGCGCGAGCCAGGGCGCGTTCAGGTTGTTCTTCCCTTGATTGACCAGCTCACCCAGCGAGGGCGAGCCGGGTGGCAGGCCGAATCCCAGGAAGTCGAGCGAGGCCAGGACCGTGACGGAACCCGAGAGGATGAAGGGCAGGAAGGTCAGCGTCGCGACCATGGCGTTCGGCAGAATGTGGCGCGTCATCAGCCGCGCATCGGACACGCCGAGCGCCTTCGCCGCGCGCACATAGTCCAGGTTCCGCCCGCGCAGAAACTCCGCGCGCACCACCCCGGTCAGACCCATCCAGGAAAAGAGCAGCAGGAAGATCAGCAGCACCCAAAAGCTGGGCTCGATGATGCTGGCCAGGATAATGAGCAGGTAGAGCTGCGGCATGCCCGACCAGATCTCGATGAAGCGCTGGAAGGTCAGGTCCACCCAGCCGCCATAGAAGCCCTGCACCGCGCCCGCCGCGATGCCGACGACCGAGCTCACGATGGTGAGCGAAAAGCCGAAGAGGACGGAAATCCGGAAGCCGTAGATCACGCGCGCCAGCACGTCCCGCGCCTGGTCGTCGGTGCCAAGCCAGTTGCGCGCCGAAGGCGGCGCCGGCGCGGGCTGGCCGAGGTTGCGCACCACGGTGCGGTAGGAATAGGGGATCGGCGGCCAGACGGCCCAGCCGCCCGCGCGCGTGAACTCCGCGTTGAAGTCGCGATCCTGCCAATCCACATCGGTCGGCAGGCCATCCGGCACGATGTCGCTTTCGGCATAGTCCATCAGCACAGGAACCAGCCAGCGTCCGTCGATATGCGCCACCAGCGGGCGGTCGTTGGCGATGAACTCCGCGAAGAGCGTGACGAGGAACAGCACCGCGAAGACCAGCATCGACCAGTAGCCGCGGCGGTTGGCGCGGAAATTCGCAAGCCGGCGCTGGGTGAGCGGTGTCACATTCATCGCCGCGCCTCGAAATCGATGCGCGGATCGACCAGCGTGTAGGTGAAGTCGCCGACGATCTGCATGATCAGGCCGAGCAGGGTGAAGATGTAGAGGGTCGCGAACATCACCGGGTAGTCGCGCCGGATCGCTGCCTCGAATCCCAGCAGGCCGAGCCCGTCGAGCGAGAACACGATTTCGATCAGCAATGCGCCGGTGAACAGGATGCCGATGAAGGCGGACGGGAACCCCGCGATGATGATGAGCATCGCGTTGCGGAAGACGTGGCCGTAGAGCGTGCGCGTCTCCGTGGCGCCCTTGGCGCGCGCCGTCACCACGTACTGCTTGCCGATCTCATCGAGGAAGGAATTCTTGGTCAGCATGGTGAGCCCGGCGAAGCCGCCGATGACGAGCGCCAGCGTCGGCAACGCCATGTGCCAGGCATAGTCCACCGCGCGCTGCCAGAAGGGCCAGCTCTCCGACCCCGATGAAAACAGGCCGCGCAGCGGAAAGATCTGCAGGAACGTCCCGCCGGCGAAGAACACCACCAGCAGGATGGCGAACAGAAAGCCCGGGATCGCGTAGCCCACCAGCACGATGCCCGATGTCGCGATGTCGAAGCGCGACCCGTCCCGCACCGCCTTGCGGATGCCGAGCGGGATGGAGATCAGATAGATGATCAGCGTGGACCACAGGCCGAGCGAGATCGAGACCGGCATCTTCTCGACGAGCAGGTCCACCACCGGCCGGTCGCGGAACAGCGATCGCCCGAAATCGAAGGTCAGGTAGCCGCGGATCATTTCCCAGAAGCGCTCATGGGCCGGCTTGTCGAAGCCGAAGGCGCGCTCGATCTCGGCGACGATCGCGGGATCCAATCCACGCGCACCGCGATAGGTGCCGACGGGTCCGGACCCGCCGCCCTGGCTCGCGTTCCGCTCCACCAGGTTCGGCTGCCGCACCTCGCCGCCGCCTTCGCCGGTGATGCGGCCCATGGTCTGGCCCTGCCCGCGCAGCTCGGCCAGCATCTGCTCGACCGGCCCGCCCGGCGCAAACTGAATGACGAAGAAATTGATCAGGATGATGCCGAACAGCGTCGGCACCACCAGGATCAGGCGGCGGAGGAGGTAGGCGCCCATGGTCTATCAGGCTGCGCCGGCGGCGCCGGCGCCCTCATCCTTGGCCGCCGCCATCTTCTTCCGCAGCCCCTTGGTCTTCGCCTCGATCCAATCCACCGCGGCGAGGCAGACGGCACCGGCGAGGAACAGGCCCTGGATGATGAGGCCCCAGGTGATCTCGCGATCGGCGAAGCTCTCGGCCTTCATGAAGACCTGCAGCAGATGGATCGAGGAAATGGCGACGATCGCCGTCGCCAGCTTGGTCTTGAGCGTCCCCTGATCCGAACCATCCAGCAGCGAACCCAAGCCCTCGCGGCTCCGGCGGCCGAGGCGGGAGATGAGCGTGTCATGCGTGGACAGCGCCACGGTGACGACGAGCGAGGCGACCAGCGCCGAATCGAGCAGGTAGAGCAGTGCCAGCAACACGTCGCTGTCGGTCGCGGTCGTCAGCGTCGCCGCCATCGACCACAGCTTGCCGAGGAAGCGTACCGCATAGAGCGCGAGACCCAGCAGCAGCCCCAGCAGGAACACCGCCAGGATGTAGCGGCTGGCGACCACCACCCTGTCCATCGGACCTTGCATGACCGAGACCCGCCCCCGCGCCGCTACAGGCCGCGCCGCGCGGCGGCCAGTGCCGCGTCGCGCTGCGCGTCGATCCACCAGGCGGACGGGAAGCCCAGGCCGTAGCGCGGATTGCGCGGCGGCTGGCCGAAGCGGTCCCAGAAGGCGATGCGGAAGGTGCGGCTGTGCCAGTTCGGGATCACGTAGCTGCCCCATTGCAGCACGCGGTCGAGCGCACGGGTCCGCTGCACCAGCTCGTCCCGGTTCGGCGCGGCGATCACCATCTCGACCAGTTCGTCGATCACGGGATCGCAGAAGCCCGTGATGTTCTGGCTGCCATTCTCCCGCGCCTTGGCGCAGGTGAAGTAGTCGCGCTGCTCATTGCCCGGGGAGAAGCCCTGGCCGATCACATCCACCGTCATGTCATAGTCGAAGCTGTCCATCCGCACCTGGTACTGCGCGGGATCGACGGTGCGCACGCGCGCCGTGACGCCGATGCGCTCCAGCCACTGCGTGTAGGGCAGGGCGACGCGCTCGAAGGTGGCCGACGACAGGAGAATCTCGAACTCGAAGCGCTGGCCCTGGGCATTGGTCAGGCGGCGATCACGAATGGTCCAGCCCGCCTGGCGCATCAGCTCCAGCGCACGGCGCGCGCCTTCGCGGTTGTTGCCGGAGCCATCGGTCACCGGCAGCTTGTATTCCTCGGTGAAGACGCTGTCGGGGATGCGGCCGCGGAATCGCTCCAGGATTTCCTTCTCCCGCCCCTCGGGCAGTCCCGTCGCGGCGAAGTCGGAGTTGGAGAAGTAGGAGGTCGTCCGCGCATAGGCGCCATAGAACAGGTTGGTGTTCATCCACTCGAAGTCGAAGACCTCGATCAGCGCGCGGCGCACGCGCGCATCCTGGAACAGCGGGCGCCGCTGATTCATCACGAAGGCCTGCATGCCGGTCGGGATCTCGTGGCGGATCTCGTCGCGCTTCACGAGGTTGCGGCGCACGGCGGGAAAGTCGTAGCCGGTTGCCCAGTCGCGGGCGACGTTCTCGGTGCGGAAGTCGATCTGGCCGGCCTTGAAGGCCTCGAAGGCCACGGTCGTGTCGCGGAAATACTCGTAGCGCATGACGTCGAAATTGTTCTGTCCCTTCGCGGTCGGCAGGTCCTTGCCCCACCAATCCGCGACACGGCGATAGACGACGCTGCGGTTCGGCTCGAACCGCTCGACGCGATAGGGGCCCGAGCCCAGCGGCACGTCGAGCGAGGGGCGCGTGAAGTCGCGCCCGTCCCACCAATGCTTCGGCAGCACGGCGATGTCGCCCAGGATCAGCGGCAGCTCGCGATTCTCGGCGTCGCGGAAGCGGAACACGATGCGCTTCGCGCCTTCGGCCACCGCCTCGGTCACGTCGGCCCAGTAGGCGCGATAGAAGGGCCGGCCATGCTGGCGCAGCGCGTTGAAGGTCCAGACCACGTCCTCCGCCGTCACCGGCCGGCCATCGTGCCAGCGCGCCGCCTCGCGCAGCTCGAACACCACGCCCTTGCGGTCTGCGGGCAGCTCGATGGTCTCGACGAGGTGGCCGTATTCGGCCGTCTGCTCGTCGGCGTTGCGCGTCAGCAGCTGATCATAGATGTTGCCGACACCCACGGCCGGGGTGCCGCGCAGAATGAAGGGATTGAAGCTGTCGAAGGAGCCGAGCGCGGTCAGCGCGATCTCGCCGCCCTTCGGCGCCTCTGGGTTCACCCAGGGGAAATGCGTGTAGTTCGCCGGCAGGGACGGCGCGTCCAGCAGCGACAGCGCGTGGGTGCGGACCAGCGTCCCGGGCGCGCCGCCGCCGGCGGGAACGGCGGCATGGGCGGGGGCTGTGAAGGGGGCCAGGGCGCCGAGCGCCAGGATGTCGCGGCGATTCATGGCCCGGAACATGACGGCTTGCCCCGGCGGCGGCAACCGGAACCGGCCGCCCTTACGAAGCCGTATGCCCGGGGAGGAGCGGCGGGGCGGTCAGCCGCCCAGCAGCGCCACCGCTTCCGCCAGCAGGGCAGGATCGCCCACGCCCAGCACGTCGCCGCGGCTGTCCAGCGTCAGCGGCTTGCCGTCCCAACCCGTCACGCGTCCGCCGGCGCCTTCCACCACGGGCACCAGCGCCGCCCAGTCCCAGGGCTTCATCGTCGCCTCGCAGACCACGTCGATCAGGCCGAGGGCGAGCAGGCCATAGGCATAGCAATCCCCGCCCCAGGTCACCCGCCGCGCTGCCTGGCGCAGTCTTTCGAAGCGCGGCCGCTGATCGGGCAGGAACATGTCGGGGGAGGTGCAGGACAACTCCGCATCCCCCACCCTCGCGCAAGGCCGGCAGTGGAGCGTGCCGCCCATGGGCGAGCGGAAGCGCGTCGCGCCGCCGGCGCCGATCCAGCGCTCGTCGGCCGCGGGCTGGTCGATGATGCCGAGCACCGGCCTGCCCCGGTGCAGCAGACCGATCAGCGTGCCGAACAGCGGCCGCCCGGTGACGAAGGAGCGCGTGCCGTCGATCGGGTCCAGCAGCCAGACCCATTCGGCGCCGGGCCGGTCCGCGCCATATTCCTCGCCCCAGATCCCATGGTCGGGAAAGCGTGCGGAGAGCAGTTCGCGCATGACGCGCTCCGCGCCCTTGTCGGCTTCGGTGACCGGGGAGGCGTCGCCCTTGGCCTCGACCAGCAGCCCGGAACGAAAGAGCGGGCGGATCACCCCGCCCGCTGCGTCGGCCGCGGCTTCCGCCGCAGCGATGAAATCCGGCGGAACCGCCGTCATGCAAGGCTGCTCAGGGCGCCGGCGCGTTCGGGCTGATCGAGCGCAGATAGGCGATCAGGTCCGCCCGCTGCTGCGCATTGCTCAGCCCTGCGAAGGCCATCCGGGTGCCGGCGACGGCGCGGCCGGGCGCGGCGAGGAAGGCGTTCAACGCTTCATAGGACCAGGGCTCGCCGTGCTTGCCGCGCATCGCCGCGGAGTAGTTGAAGCCCTCCATATGGGCATGCGGGCCGCCGACCACGCCGTAGAGGTTGGGGCCGACGCCGGCGCGGCCGCCCTCGGTGAAGGTGTGGCAGGACGCGCACTGGCGCTGCGCGAGCTGACGTCCGTTGTCCGGATTGGCCGAAGCCAGCAGCGGGCCGATGGGCTCGATCTGCGGCGCCGCCGGGGCGGCGGGCGCGGCTGCCGCAGCCGGCGCTTCGCCGATCTGGATCGCCGCATGGTGCGGCATCGTCGGATGCACGATCAGCTTGCTGACGAACCCGAAGGCCGAGAAGGCGATGCCCGCGACCAGGATCGAGGCGAAGGCCTTGTTGACTTCCATGCTGCCCATGCGGAGCGGTATCCCCTGCGCGTCCGGCGTCCCGCCGTGGTTTGCGCCCCGGGACCGCCTTCTCTAAAAGCCGCCGGACCATATAGTTCCATCCCCGGCATCGCAACCCGTGCACCCCATTGTTCTGATCCCCGCCCGCATGGCCGCCACCCGGCTGCCGGGAAAGCCCCTGGCCGATATCCAGGGACGCCCGATGATCGCCCATGTGCTCGACCGGGCGCGGGAAGCGGGAATAGGCCCCGTCGCCATTGCCGCGGGGGAGCCGGAGATCGTGGCCGCCGCCCGTGGCGCCGGGGCGGAGGCCGTGCTGGTGGCCGAGGACGTGCCCAGCGGCACCGACCGGATCCACCGCGCCCTGCTGGCGCTGGACCCGGGCGGACGCCACGACGTGGTGGTGAACCTGCAGGGCGATTTCCCCACCATCGCGCCAGAGACGCTGCGCGCCGTGCTGGAGCCGCTCGCCGATCCATCGGTGGATATCGGCACGCTGGTCTGCCCGATCGCGAACGAGGCCGAGGCCAACACCTCCTCCTTCGTCAAGGCCGCCTGCGCCTTCGAGGGCAATGCGCGCGTCGCCCCGGCGCTCTATTTCTCCCGCCTGCCGATCCCCTGGGGGGACGGTCCGCGCTGGCATCATATCGGCGTCTATGCCTATCGCCGCGCGGCGCTGGAACGCTTCGTCACGCTGCCCGCGAGCCCCTTGGAATTGCGGGAGAAGCTCGAGCAGCTGCGCGCGCTGGAAGCCGGCATGCGCATTGCGGCCGCCCGGGTGGACCACGGCCCCTTCGGCGTGGACACGCCCGAGGACCTGGAACGCGCGCGCGCGATGCTGAAGCCCTGAGACAGGACCCCCCCGTGGCCGACACGAACAGAAAAATCGCATTCCAGGGGCTGCCCGGCGCCTATTCGGACCTGGCCTGCCGCGCCGCCTATCCGGGCTGGAAGACGCTGCCCTGCCCGTCCTTCGAGGCCGCGATGATCGCGCTGCGCGAAGGCCGCTGCGATCTCGCCATGCTGCCCTGCGAGAACTCGCTGGCGGGCCGTGTGCCCGACATCCACCGCCTGCTGCCGGAGTCCGGTCTGTTCGCCGTCGGCGAGCACTTTCAGCGTGTCGAGCATTGCCTGCTCGCGCCGGCGGGGGCGACGGAGGCGACGTTGAAGCGCGCGCACAGCCATCCGATGGCGCTCGGCCAGGTGCTGAAGATCCTCTCCGATCTCAGGCTGCAGCCGGTGATCGAGGCCGACACCGCGGGCGCCGCCGAGATGATCGCCAGGAAGGGCGGCACCGAGGATGCGGCGATCGCCTCCTCCCTCGCGGCCGAGGTCTATGGCCTCAACATCCTCCGCCACAATGTCGAGGACGAGGAGCACAACACCACGCGCTTCTACGTCATGGCGCGCGAGCGGCGCGATCCGCCGCTGGATGCGCCCGATGTGGTGACGACCTTCGTCTTCCGCGTCCGCTCCATTCCCGCCGCGCTCTACAAGGCGCTCGGCGGCTTCGCGACGAACGGCGTGAACCTGACCAAGCTCGAATCCTACATGCTGAACGGACGCTTCACCGCGACGCAATTCCTCTGCGAGGCCGACGGGCATCCGGACAGCCCCGCGATGAGGCGCGCCTTCGACGAACTCGCCTTCTTCTCGCGGGAGGTGAAGATCCTCGGCGCCTACACGGCGCATCCCTATCGCCACGAACAGATGGCCGGCGCGGACTGAGCAGCGCCATGAACGGGGCCGTCACCGCCACTCTCTCGCAGGGCGCGACGGCCGAGACGAATCGCGCCGCGTTGCAGGCGGCCCTCGATACCGGGCGCTCCGTGCACATCCCGCGCGGCCTCTTCCCGCTCGCACCGGGCGCGGTCGCGAAGGCGCCGGGCCAGGTGGTGTTCGGCGAAGGCCCCCATGCCAGCCTGCTGCGCTGCCAGGGCGAGGGGGACTTCCTCAGCGACGGCGAATGGTGGGGCTTCGAGGTCCGCGACCTGAACTTCACCGGCAGCGTCGATGGCATGCAGGAGGTGACGGGCGGCAATGCCATCAACCTCGACGGCGTGCTCGCCTGGCACGATTCGGCCCGCCAGATGCCCAACACCCGCATCCAGCGCGTGCGGATGGAGGGCATGTGGACCGGCGTCTTCATCCAGGACCAGAACAACATGATCGCCGACGGCCTGGAGATGCAGGCCATGCGGGGCGACGGCGTGGTGGTGCTGAGCCTGAACGACAACCTGC
>JAYRQX010000607.1:0-4024 GCA_041910415.1 Acetobacteraceae bacterium
ATGGAAGCGGGCGGGCTGATCAGCGCGGAGCAGGCGGAGCGCCGCGTGCTGATCCTGGAAAATCCCGGCCTGCCCGGCACCAGCGCCGCGACAACGAGCCTCTATGCCGGGTTGCAGTTGATCCTGCCGGGCGAGGTCGCGCCCTGCCACCGCCACACGCAATGCGCGCTGCGCTTCGTGATGGAAGGCGACGGCGCCTACACGGCGCTGGATGGCGAGAAGGCCATCATGCGCCCCTTCGACCTGGTGCTGACGCCGAACTGGCAGTGGCATGACCACGGCAATTTCTCCGAGCAGCCGATGATCTGGCTGGACGGGCTCGACATCCCGACCGTGTCCTTCTTCGATGCGTCCTTCGCCGAACGCCTGCCCGAGGCTTCGCATGCGGAGACGGCGCGGCCCGGCGACACGGCGGCGCGCTATGGGCGCAACCTGCGGCCGATGCGCGGCAGCCGCGCGGCGCGGCGGCCGGCGACGCTGCCGCTGTTCCATTATCCCTATGCCGAATGGCGGGAGTCGCTCCGTGCGCTGGCGGCCGCCGAGGCGCCGGACCCGCATCTTGGGCACGCGCTGGAGTTCATCAATCCCGCCGATGGTGGCCCGATCATGCCAACCATCGCCGCGCAGGTGCGCCTGCTGCCGCAGGGCTTCGGGACGAAGCCACGACGCGCGACGGATGCGACGGTGTTCGTGGTGGTGGAAGGCAGCGGCCAGGCGCGCGTGGGCGATCGGGACTTTTCGTTGAGTGAGCGCGACATCCTGATCGTGCCGTCCTGGCACGCGCTGACGCTGCTGGCCGAGCGGGAGTTGGTGCTGTTCGGATATTCGGATCGCGCGTCGCAGGAGAAGCTTGGGCTGTTCCGGGAGGAGCGGGGCTAGGGATTTGCCCCCACCCCGACCCTCCCCCGTTCGCGTTGCTCACAAGGGAGGGAGATGTTCCCTCCCCTGCGAAGCGGGGGAGGGTCAGGGTGGGGGCATCACCTGAGTGCCCCCTGGGACTTCACCCCACCGCCGCCTCCGCCCCCGCAAAAGCCTGCGTCCGCACCAGCCGCGCATAGAGCCCGCCCTGCTCCATCAGCACGGCATGCGTGCCCTGTTCCACCGCGCGCCCGGCTTCCATCACCACGATCCGGTCCGCATCCCGCACGGTGGCCAGGCGATGCGCGATCACCAGCGTCGTGCGTCCCGCGCGCAGCCGCGCCAGAGCCTGCTGCACCAGGGCTTCGTTCTCGGCATCCAGCGCGCTCGTCGCCTCGTCCAGCAGCAGGATGCGGGGGTTGCGCAGCAGCGCACGGGCCAGCGCCAGGCGCTGACGCTGCCCGCCCGACAGCCTGTTGCCGCCCGGCCCGAGCGGCGTGTCATAGCCCTGCGGCAGGGCGGCGATGAAGTCATGCGCCTGGGCGGCGCGCGCGGCCTCCTCGACCGCGACATCCGTCGCGCCGGGATGACCACAGGCGATGTTGGCGCGCGCCGTGTCGTCGAACATCACCGCGTCCTGCCCGACATAGGCGATGGCGTCGCGCAGCGAGGCGATGGCGACGCCCCTGATCTCCGCGCCGTCGATGACGATTTTCCCCTGTGTCGCGTCATAGAGCCGCGGCACCAGCGCGAGCGCGGTGGACTTGCCGGCGCCGGAGGGTCCGACGAGGGCCACGGTCTGCCCGGGTTCGGCGATGAAGGAAAGGTCCGACAGCGCCGAATCGGGCACGCCGTCATAGGTGAAGCCGACGCCCTCGAAGGCGATCCGCCCCCGGCCCGGCGGCAGTGGCTCCGCATCGGGCGCATCGATGATGTGCGGCTTCTCGTCCACCACGGCAAAGACGCGCGCGAGACCCGCGAGCCCTTCCTGCAATGCCGCGTTCAGCGACCCCAGCGCGCGCACGGGGCGGGACGCGATCAGCACGGCGGCGACGAAGCCCGTGAACTCGCCGAGCGTGCCGCTGCCCGCCTGCACGCGCCAGCCGACGAAGGCCAGCACCGCCGCGATGGCAAGCCCGCCCAGCGCTTCCAGCAGCGGGTCGAGGCTCGCCCGCGTGCGGGCAATGGAGAAGAGGCTCTCCCGCAGCCGCGCGAAGACGCCGGCGGCGCGCGCTTCCTCGACCACCTCCAGCCGGTAGGTGCGCACCACACGCGCCGCGCCGAAGCTTTCCGTCAGTTGCGCCGCGGCCTCGCCGACCCGTTCCTGCATGCCCCCCGACGCGCGGCGGATGCGCTTGCCGAGCTTCAGGATCGGCAGGATGGCGATCGGATACATCGCGGCCGCGATCAGCGACATCTGCCAGTCCAGCCAGACCATGGAGGCCACGAGGCCGATCACCGTCAGCGCATCGGCGATGGCATTGACCGATTTCGTCAGCGCTTCGCGGATCAGCGCGGCATCGGTCGTGAAGCGCGCGGCGTGGCGCGCCGGCGCGTCCTTGGCCACCACGGCGAGATCGGCCCGCGTCAGCGCGCGGAACAGGTCGTTCTGCAGCGCCTCGATCACCCGCAGTACGACCGACTGGATGGCGACGGCCTGGCCGTATTGCGCGCCCGACTTCAGCCAGGTGATGACGATGATGCCAGGCGGAATCATCCACAGCAGCGATTGCTCGTTCCGCGTGAAAAGGTCGAACATCTGCTGGATGACGAGAGGGTAGAGCGCGGTCAGCCCCGCCACCGCCACGGTGCAGGCGAGTGCGGCGGCGATGCCGCGCCGGTGGCGGCGGACATACTGGCCCCAGAGGCGCAGCACGAGCGCGCGGGTGGAGGCATCGATCGGGGCGGCGGCCATGGCGCGCGCGATAGCAGGCGGGGCGGGCGGGCGCGAGGGCGTGCAGGGCGGCGCCTCATCCGAGCGTCACCAAAATGTCCCTTGCGGCGGAGCCGGCTTGAGGGTATGTTCGCTATATGTTCCGGTGAACGCGGCGGGGCCGGCCTTCCTGGCCCACGACCCCCGGCCTATCCCCCAGGGTCGGCCCCGCCGTTATTGTTATGCGACGCGACCAGCCGGTTCAGTTCAGCAAGGCACGCGTCGCGGTCGGCCGTGCAGCCGCCGTCGAGCCACCATTGCCGAACGCCGCTCAGCAAGGCGCCAATTTGCGGTCCGGGCTGCACCCCAAGCGCGACGGCGTCGCGACCGAGCAACGGGAAGCCGGGGAACGGCGTCGCGGAAATCCAATCTCGAAGGGCCGAGTGGTCGCGGCCATCGCGCGCCTGCGCCAGCCATGCCTCCTTCAGCGCGGTGTCCGGATCGCCGCGATCAGCGAGCCATCGTCGCGCGCCGGCCAGCGAGGTGGCGCCCGGGACGTTGGGTCGCGAGGCCACCATGTCGTGCAGCCAGACGAGACCATCCTTTTCGTCGCGCGACAGCTTGAGCCGGTCACCGATGCCTTCTCCGCGTCCGGCCGTGGCGGGTGGCAGCAGCACCACCAGTCGAAGCACGGGATCCGCCGGCACCCTCGCCTCGATCAAACCTTGCAGTGCCGCAAGCTGCGGCGGCGTCGCCTCCGGCAGAATCGCGGCAAGAACCTCGGTGTTGAACATCAGCGCCACGGCCGGCACCGGATCGGGCGCCGCCAGGATCCGCTTCAGCTCCATCCACACCCGCTCGACCGACAGCCGCGCGAGGCCCGGCACGGCCTCGCGGATCGCCGCCACCGCCGCGGCATCCGGCTCGCCCCTCCCATACCGCGTGTGGAAGCGGAAGAAGCGCAGCACGCGCAGATAATCTTCGCGCAGCCGCGTCGCCGGGTCGCCCACGAAGCGCACCACCCCGCGCTTCAGGTCCTCGCGCCCGCCGAAATAGTCGTAGAGCGACCCGTCGGGCGCGAGCGACATGGCGTTGATGGTGAAGTCGCGCCGCGCCGCGTCCTCGCGCCAGTCGGTCGTCCATGCCACCTCGGCGTGGCGGCCATCGGTCACCACGTCGCGGCGCAGCGCCGTGACTTCCACGGGCTGGTGGTCCAGCACCACCGTCACCGTGCCGTGCGCCAGCCCCGTCTCGAACACCCTCAACCCCGCGGCGCGCAGACGATTGGAAATC
>JAYRQX010000608.1:0-4243 GCA_041910415.1 Acetobacteraceae bacterium
AGAATTGCGGCCGCGGAAACGCCCGTCAGGCCGGGACGGGCTGGCCGGACACCCCGGCGAGCGTCGTGCGGTCCAGGCGGCGCAGGAAATCTTCCCGCGCCGCGGCCAGTTCCGCGCGCAGCCGGCAATCCGGCAGGAAGCAGCAGGTGTCGTGCTCGGCGCGGAAGCAGGCGACCAGCGCCTGGTCGCGTTCCAGGGCGCGGACCACCTCGCCGATCGTGATCCCGGCCGCGGGCTTCGCCAGGGCCACGCCACCGCGCGCCCCGCGCACCGTCCGCACCAGGCCGAGCGAGCCCAGCTCCTGCACGATCTTGTGGAGATGGTTGCGCGGCACGCCGACCTCGCGGGCCAGCACCTCGGTATTCCGCAGGGCATCCCCTGCGGCGGCGAGGCGCATCAGCACGCGCAGCGCGAAATCGGTGGAAGCGAGCAGACGCACGGCGGGGCATCCGGTAATTGGTATTGACAATACCACAAATTCCTGGGCAAGTAACTGGTATCGGGAATACCAATTAAGGTCGTTCCGCCAGCCGCCCGAAGGAGGGCCGCGCCATGAACGCCGTCACCCCATCCGCCGCGCCTGATCTCGCCGGCCGGACGGTCGCCGAGATCGCCGCGACCCTGCCGGGCGCGACCGCCGTCTTCCGCCGCCACAAGATCGATTTCTGCTGCGGGGGCCAGGTGCCGCTCCCCGATGCCGCCTCCGCGCGCGGCGTGCCGCTGCCGCAGCTCGAAGCCGAGCTCGGCGCCCTCGCGCTGCCGGCCGCCGGTGCCGCGGAATCGCTCGCGACGGAGGATCTGATCGACCTGATCGTGACCCGCTACCACGACGTCCATCGTCGCGAGCTGCCGGAACTCGTCCGCCTGGCCCGCCGCGTCGAGGCCGTGCATCGCGACAACCTCCATGTCCCCGCCGGTCTCGCCGACCTGCTCGAGACGCTGCAGATCGAGATGGAAGCCCACATGCAGAAGGAGGAGCATGTGCTCTTCCCGATGATGCGCCTGGGCGGGCGCAATCAGATGATCGGCGCGCCGATCGCGATGATGCGCCACGAGCATGACGACCACGGCGCGAACCTGCGCGCCATGGAGGCGCTGACGGACAACGGCGTGCCGCCCGAAGGCGCCTGCAACACCTGGCGCGCGCTCTATGCCGGCACGCGCAAGCTCGCCGACGACCTGATGGAGCACATCCATCTCGAGAACAACGTGCTGTTCCCCCGCTTCGGCGCGTGACGCCGCCCCTGGCCGGCCCGGTGGCGGAGGCGGCGGCGCTCCTGCTGCTGCTCGCCTATGTCGAGGCGGAATGCCGCAGGATCGGCGCGCACCGATCCGCCGACCACGCCGCGCAGGCGGCGGCGCTGGTGGAACGCCACGGCGCGATGCAGGGCGTCGCGGCCGCGCCGTCGCAGTCCCGTCACTGATCGAGGGGTGACGGAACGCCGGGGCGGCGGTGCCGGATCCAACCGGTGCCGCCGTATCCGCAGCGCGCCGCGGCGCCCTATCCGATCGTGATGCGGGCGCCTTCGATCACCTGGCGCAGCACGCCCCGCTCATTGCCGAGCCAGGCTGTGAACTCTGCCGTCGGCTCGCCCATCATGATCGCGCCAAGCGGATCCATCCGCGTCCGCGTCGCGGGATCGCGCGCCGCCTGGGCGACGGCGTGCTGCAGGCGCTGGATCGCGAGGGGTGGCGTGCCGGCGGCGGCGAACAGCCCGTTCCAGTCGTTCACGTCGAAGCCGGGGAAGCCGCTTTCGGACAGGGTCGGTGCGTCGGGGATGGCGGGCACGCGCTCCTTGCTCGTCACGGCCAGCACGCGTGCGCGGCCGGCCTGCATCGGCGGGCGGATGGAGGATGTGGTGATCAGCACGGAATCGACCGACCCGGCGGCGATGTCGCGCGCCGCATCGGCGCCGCCGCGATAGGGCGCGTGCACGATCTGGATGTTGGCGAGCATCGCGAGATGCGCGAGCGCGAGATGCGCCATCCCTGCCGCCGGCGGCGTGCCGCAGCTGATCGTGCCGGGCCGTTCCCGCGCGCGCTGGATGAACTCCTGGATCGTGCGCGCGGGAAAGTCCTGCTTGACCGCGATGACCTGCGGGAAGACGGCGAGCCGCGTCACCGGCAGGAAGGCGGTCAGGTAGTCGAAGCCGATGTCGCGCATCAGGATCGGGTTGGTGATCTGGTTCGCGGCATCGACCAGGAAGGTGTAGCCATCGGCCGGCGATTGCAGCGTCGCGTTGGCCGCGACGATGGCGTTGCCGCCCGTGCGGTTCTCGACGACGACGGACTGGCCGATGATCTCCTGCACCTTGGCGCCGATCGCGCGCGCCGCGGTGTCGGCCGCACCGCCGGCCGCGAAGGCGACGATGAAGCGCACCGGCCGGTTCGGCCAGTTGTCCTGCGCGCGGGCGACCTGCCCGATCGACGGTGTCGCCAGCAGCGCCCCCAGCGCGGCGCGTCGTTTCATGACAGTCATGCCTGTTTCCTCCCCGCGCCCCGACACCGGAGGGGCGCCCTAATGGAAATTGTCGCGACCGAGGCGGTGTTCGAAGGCGGCGATCTCCTCCTCGTGCTCCAGGGTGAAGCCGAGCTCGTCGATGCCGTCCAGCAGGCAGCGCTTGGCGAAGGGATCGATGTCGAAGACGTGGAGGCTGCCGTCGGGCGCGGTGACCGTCTGCGTGGCGAGGTCCACCTGCACATGCGCGCCCGGATTTTCTGTGAGTTGTTCGATGATGCCGGCGACGGCCTCGGCGGGCAGCACGACCGGGAGCAGCCCGTTCTTCAGGCTGTTGCTCCGAAAAATGTCGCCGAAGGAGGGCGCGATGCAGGCGCGCATGCCGGCATCGGCCAGCGCCCAGACCGCATTCTCGCGCGAGGAGCCGCAGGCGAAATTGCGGCCGGCGACGACGACCTGCGCGCCGCGCCAGGCCGGGCGGTTCAGCGGGAAATCCTCCACCTCCGTCCCGTCGGGGCCAAGGCGGAGGTCGCGAAACAGGTACTGCCCGTGGTCGTCGTCGCGCGGGCGATGCAGGAAGCGCGCGGGGGTGATCTGGTCGGTGTCGATATTGGCCTGCGGCAGCGGCACGGCGACGGCGTCGATCGGTTCGAATTTCTTCATTGCGTCAGCCCTCGCCGGCCATCAGGCGCCGCACATCGGCGATGCGGCCGGTGACGGCCGCGGCGGCCGCCATGGCGGGGCTCATGAGATGCGTGCGCGTGCCCGGCCCCTGCCGCCCGCGGAAATTCCTGTTCGACGTGGACGCGACGCGCTGCCCCGGTGCGGCGATCTCGCCATTGGTGCCGAGGCACATGGAACAGCCGGCCTCCCGCCAATCGAAGCCGGCGTCCTTGAAGATGCGGTCGAGTCCCTCGGCTTCCGCCTGGCGCTTCACGGGCGCGGAGCCCGGCACCGCCCAGGCCAGCACGCCCGGCGCCACCTTGCGGCCCTTCACGACGGAGGCCGCGGCGCGGAAATCCTCGATGCGGCCATTGGTGCAACTGCCGATGAAGACGCGATCGACGGCAATCTCCGTGAGCGGCGTGCCTGGCATCAGGCCCATGTAGTCGAGCGCGCGCGCGCGGCTGGCGCGGCGGTCGGGATCGGTCTCCGCGGCCGGGTCGGGCACGCGGGCGTCCACGGGCAGCGCGTCCTCCGGGCTGTTGCCCCAGGTGACCATGGGCGCGATGGCCGCGCCGTCCAGCGAGACTTCCGTGTCGAAGACCGCGTCGGGGTCCGACGGCAGGGCGCGCCAGCGCGCCACCGCCGCATCCCACGCCGCGCCCCCAGGCGCGAAGGCGCGGCCGGCCAGATAGTCGATCGTGGTGTCGTCCGGCGCCACCATCCCCGCGCGGCCACCGGCCTCGATCGACATGTTGCAGAGCGTGAGCCGCCCTTCCATGGAGAGGCCGCGGATCGCGGCGCCGGCATATTCGATGACATGCTCCGTCGCCCCCGCCGTACCGATCCGCGCGATGATGGCGAGGATCACGTCCTTGGCGGTGACGCCCGCGCCCAACGCGCCATCGACGCGGATGCGCATCGTCCGCGGCCGGCGCTGCCACAGCGTCTGCGTCGCCAGCACATGCGCCGTCTCGGTCATGCCGATGCCGAAGGCGAGCGCGCCGAGTGCGCCATGGGTCGAGGTGTGGCTGTCCGCGCAGACGATGACCATGCCGGGCTGCGACAAGCCTGTCTCCGGCCCGATCACATGCACGATGCCCTGGTTCGGGTCGGTCAGGC
>JAYRQX010000609.1:0-4096 GCA_041910415.1 Acetobacteraceae bacterium
CTCGTGCGCTGGGCGCCGCTGGCGGTCTGGGCGCGGTCGCGCTTTGCGCTCCCAGCCCGCTGCGCGGGCTGCAGGCCACTCCCTCCCCCGCAGGGCGGGGGAGGGTCGGGGTGGGGGCAAGCGCCTCCGCCGCAGCAATTGACCTATTGATCGGAAAGGCTCGGCGATGAAGGCGCGTGTCACTGTAATGCCCAAGGCGGGCGTGCTCGATCCGCAGGGCAAGGCGATCGGCCATGCACTGGAAGGCCTCGGCTTCGCGGGCGTGAACGAGGTCCGCGCGGGCAAGGTGATCGAACTCGATCTCGCCGAGACCGACGCTGCGAAAGCCAAAGCAGCGGCCGAGGAGATGGCGCGCAAGCTGCTCGCCAACACCGTCATCGAGAGCTTCCGGGTCGAGGTCGTCTGACGCCCCATGATCCGCGTCTCGGTCATCGTCGTGCTCGTGCTGACGGTGCTGATCGCGACCGGGCTGCGCTGGCGGGAACAACGTCTCGGCACCGCGCCCAAGCATGGGACCTTCGACATCCTCGGCCGTGCCAAGCATGGCGTGAACCGCTGGTTCACCGCCGCGGCCTTCGCCGTCATCGTCACCGTCGTCGTCATGGGCGGGCTGCAATGGCTCCGCCTGTGGAACCACTCCTGACCCCAGCCTGACGAGGAAGCCCGCATGAAGGCCGCGATCATCGTCTTCCCCGGCACCAACCGCGAGCGCGACATGGCGATCGCGCTGGAACGCGCCGCCGGGCGCAAGCCCGCGATGCTCTTCCATCGCGAGGCCGCGCTGCCCGCCGGCACCGACCTGGTCGTGCTGCCGGGCGGCTTTTCGTACGGCGATTACCTCCGCTGCGGCGCCATGGCCGCACAGTCGCCGATCATGAAGGCGGTGCGCGACTTCGCGGCCGGGGGCGGCCACGTTCTCGGCGTCTGCAACGGCTTCCAGATCCTGATTGAAGCCGGGATGCTGCCGGGCGGGCTGTTGCGCAACCAGACGCTCCGCTTCCTGTCCATGGATTGCCGCATGCGGGTCGAGCGCGCGGGCACGCCCTTCACGTCGCGCTGGCAGAAGGGCGCGGTGTTCCGCGCGCCGATGGCGCATGGCGACGGCAATTATTTCTGCGACGACGAGACGCAGAAGCGGCTGGAAGGCGAAGGGCTCGTCGCCTTCCGCTACGTGGACGAACGCGGCGACGTGACGGAGGCCGCGAACCTCAACGGCTCCGTCGCCGGCATCGCCGGCATCCTCTCGCCGAACCTCCGCGTCTGCGGGCTGATGCCGCATCCCGAGGATCTCGTGGACGACCTCATGGGCGGGACGGACGGGCTGCCGATGTTCGAGAGCCTGGTGGACAGCCTCGCCACCGCCTGAGCCCAGCGGCCCGGATCAGGGCGCCCGCGTCGGGCGGCCGAGGGAGGCGCGATTGGCCCGCGCGCGGGCGTGGCGCGGATCGATGCGGAGTGCCGCGTCGAAATCGGCCAATGCGCCCCGGCGGTCTCCCTGGGCCTGCCGGACGGCGCCGCGGTTGTTGTAGGCATCCGCGTAGTCCGGATTGATCTCGATCGCCCTGGTGAAATCGGCCAGCGCGCCCGGCACGTCGCCCTCTTCGTAGCGGACGCGGCCGCGATTGTTGTAGGCGGGCGCATAGGCGGCATCGAGGCGGATCGCCTCGGAATAATCGGCCATCGCGCGGCGCAGATCGCGCTGCGCGAAACGCAGAATCCCGCGGCTGTTGAAGATGACGGGGTTGCCGGGCGAGAGGCGGATGCCTTCCTCGAAATCGGCGAGCGCACCGGCCAGGTCGCCCTGGGCGTAGCGGAGATTGCCGCGGTTGCCATGGGCGCCACCCCGGCGACGGGCCTCGATGTCCGGGGCGGCGATGATCCAGTCGCAGCCGGCCATCTGCTGCCGGGGCGTCGCGCCCTCGCGGCCGCTGCACCAGGCCGCGGCCTGCTCCTGCCCAGATTGCGCCCGGGCCGTGCCGGTCAGGCACAGGACAGCCATTCCAAGCCACGCCCACCGCATGCGCGCGATCCCTCTTTTCGGTCGCGATGCTAATGGGCCAGGCCGGTGCATGACCATGGCGTGCGGAAGCCTCGCGGCGATGGACCCCGCGAATGGCGCAGCCCGCACCGGCCGGGCTCAGGCGGCGTAGCGCATCACACTGAGATCGGCGGGATCGGTCCCGGCCTCGGTGCCCGAGACGATGTCGGCGAGCAGCCGCCCCGACCCGCAGGCCATGGTCCAGCCCAGCGTGCCGTGGCCCGTGTTGGTGAAGAGGTTCGGCAACGCGGTGGCGCCCACGATCGGCGTGCCGTCCGGCGTCATCGGCCGCAGCCCGGTCCAGAAGCTCGCCTGGCTGAGATCGCCGCCTTCCGGAAACAGGTCGCCCACGGAATGCGCCAGCGTCGCGCGGCGCGGTGCGCGCAGCGTCGTGCTGAAGCCCGCGAGTTCCGCCGTGCCGCCGACCCGGATGCGGTCGCCGAGCCGCGTGATCGCGACCTTGTAGGTCTCGTCCATCACGGTCGAGACCGGCGCGGCCTCCGCCTTCGTGACCGGCAAGGTGATGGAGTAGCCCTTCACCGGATAGACGGGGAGATCGATGCCGAGCGGGCGCAGCAGCGCGGGCGAGAAGCTGCCGAGCGCCACCACGTAGCGGTCCGCCGTCAGCACGCCCTGGTCCGTGCGCACGGCGGTGACGCGGCCGCCCGCGACGTCGAGGCCCTGGATGGATACGCCGTAGCGGAACGCCACGCCGACCGCCTCGGCCATCCCGGCGAGGCGCTGCGTGAAGACATGCGCATCACCCGTCTCGTCGCCCGGCAGGCGCAGCCCGCCCACGAACTTCCCGCGCACGCGGGCCAGCGCGGGCTCGGCGCGGATGCAGGCCTCGGCATCCAGCAGCTCGTACGGCACGCCGAAATGGTCGAGCACGCCGGTGTCGTCGCCGACATGGTCGAGCTGCTGCTGCGTGCGGAAGAGCTGCAGCGTGCCGCGTTCCCGTTGGTCGTATTCGATGCCGGTCTCGGCACGGAGGTCGCGCAGCATGTCGCGCGAATACTCGGCCAGCCGCACCATGCGCGCCTTGTTGGTGCGGTAGGCGTCCTCGGTGCAATTGGCGAGCATCTTGGCCAGCCAGAAGGCGAGCCGCGCATCGGCGCGCGGCCAGATCACGAAGGGGCGGTGGCGCATCATCAGCCACTTCAGCGCCTTCACCGGCACGCCGGGGCCCGCCCAGGGGGCGGAATAGCCGGGGGAGACCTGGCCGGCATTGGCGAAAGACGTCTCCATCCCCGCGGCCGGCTGGCGATCGATGACCGTCACCTCATGGCCGGCCTTGGCCAGGTACCAGGCCGTGGTGGTGCCGACGACGCCGCTGCCGAGAACGAGGATTTTCATAGCTTGGCTCCGCTTCACCGCAATGTCCGGCTTGCAGTGTGACGGCAGGATCGTGAAATGTGCGTGCAATTCGGCGCAGGATCGGTGATTCTGGCGTTGGTTCTGCAATATTCTCCACCTTGGTTCGAAGAATCGGCCGTGCACGACCTGGACCTCCTGGACAACCGCATCATCGCCCAGCTCCGCGCGAATGCCCGGATCAGCAATGCGGACCTGGCGGAGGCGGTCGGGCTTTCGCCTTCCGCCTGCCACCGGCGCATGAAGCAGCTGGAAACGCGGGGCGTGATCCGCGGCTACACGGTGGTGCTGGACAGCCGGGCGGCGAAGCGCGGCACGGTCGTCTTCGTGCAGATCACGCTGGAACGGCAGACCGATGACCGTCTGGCGCGGTTCGAGGCCGCGGCCAGGCGCTGCCCGGAAATCCGGGAGTGCTACCTGATGACCGGCGCTTCGGACTACCAGCTCCAGATCGTGGTGGAGGACATGCGGGACTATGAGCGCATCCACCGCGACGTGCTGTCGGCGCTGCCGGGGGTGGCACGGATCCAGTCGGCCATGACGATCCGGCCGGTGGTGCAGGCCTTCGAAGGCTGACCCGATGCCCTTTCCGCCGGGCCAGGGCCCGCCGCACCCATGCAGAGACGGGAGCCCGGCGATGCATGCCCGGATCTGGCCTGCTGCCCGAACGCCTGGGAGAATCAC
>JAYRQX010000610.1:0-2346 GCA_041910415.1 Acetobacteraceae bacterium
GACCCCGCGCGCACCGCGCTGCTCGGCGCGGGCGTCGGCGCGGCGGCGGGGCTTGGGGTGGCCGCGGTGTCCCAGCCGCCGGCGCCGCGCTACTACTACGGTCCGCCGCGCTACTATTACGGCTCGCCGGGCTACTACGCGCCGCCGCGCTACGGCTACGGGCCGCCACGCTCCTATTACGGCTACTGACGCGCAGGCTGGCTGGCGCACACCGGGCAGCGGCGCGTTCATCGGCATGCCCGCGCGCGGCGTGCGCGGGCTTCGGCGTTCGACGCCATGCGTCCCCTCCCGCCCCGGACGCGGGGGGGGAGAAGAGCGGCTCAATTCCAGGTCATGGCCTCGGGCTGCTGCAACACGGGGACCTGCCTTGCGAGCTTCGCGAGGTCGGGCACCGGGCGGCGCAGCGCGGGGTTGGTGGCGAAGGCCTCTTCCAGCGACGCCGCGACCCCGAGAACAAAAGCGTCGCCGCCGCGCGGCCCCACAATCTGCAGGCCGAAGGGCAGGCCGTTCGCATCGACGCCGACCGGCAGGCAGACGGCGGGGTGGCCGGTCAGCGTCACGTAGTAGGCGAGCGCCAGCCAGTGGAAATAGGTGCGCGTCGGCTTGCCGTCGATCTGGGACGGGAAGAGCTCGCGCCAGGGGCGCGGAGAGACGGTGATGCCCGGCGTGATCAGCACGTCGTGGTCGCGGAAGAAGGTCTGGAAGTTGCGGTAGATCTTCGTCTGCAGGGCCGCCGCGCGCGCATGGTCCTTCAGGCTGTAGCCGAGGCCTTCCTGCACATTCGCGTGGATGTTGGGGCCGCAATCCTGCGGCCGCGTCTCCACCTTCTCGAGATGGCTGGTCAGCACGCCGGTCGAGCGCAGCACCTCGAAGCTCTCATCGGCGCCGGTGCAGTCGGGGTGGGCCTCGGCCGCCTCGCGGAACAGCGACCGCGCGCCGGCGACCGCGTTGGCGAAGGCCGCGCGCACCGTGCTCTCGGTGGGCGCGCCGCCGAGGTCGGCGCTGTAGGCCAGGCGCAGCGTCGAGAGATCGATGGTCCGCGGCGGGGTGAAGAGGCCGGGCTTCCCGCGCACGGCGCGGTCATGCAGCGTGTAGGCGAGTGGGTCCATCGCGTCGTCCGACGCCATGGCGGCGAAGAGCAGGCAGGTGTCGGGCACGTTGCGGCCCATCGGCCCCAGCACCGAGAGCGGCGTCCAGCCATGGGCGCGCTTTTCCGACGTCACGATGCCCGGGCTCGGGCGATAGCCGACGATGCCGCAATGGGCCGCCGGGTTGCGCAGGCTGCCGCCGGTGTCGGACCCCGTCGCGATCGGCACCATGTTGGTCGCGAGCGCGACCGCCGAGCCGCCCGAGGAACCCGCCGCGTTCTTCGTGGTGTCGAAGGGATTGGCCGTCGCGCCATAGACGGTGTTGCGGGAGTTCGCGCCGAGCCCCCATTCCGGCACATTGGTCTTGCCGAGGATGACGGCGCCCTGCGCGCGGCAGCGCGCGACCATGCCGCAATCCTGTTCCGGCACGAAGTCGCGGAAGATCGGGCTGCCATACGTCGTGCGCAGCCCCGCGGTCTCGTCGAGATCCTTCACCCCGAGCGGCAGGCCGTGGAGGATGCCGAGATCATCGCCCCGCATCACCGCCGCTTCCGCCTCCTTCGCCGCGCGGCGGGCGGCGGGGATGTCCATCGCCGTCATGGCGTTGACCTGCGGGTTCACCGCCTCGATCCGCTTCACGCAACTTTCGAGCAGCTCGACGGGCGAGAGGGAGCGGCGGCCGATCAGGCGGCGCGCCTCGACGGCGGTGAGGTCGCAGGGTTCGGTCACGAGACGAGTTCCTTTTCGTAGCAGGACAGCGTGTGGTCGTCGAAACAGGCGAAGACGACATCGAGGTCGCCATGCGCCGCCAGATCCTCGCGCACGGTCGCGACGGCGAGCGGCGTCGCGCGGTGCAGCGGATAGCCGAAGATGCCGGTCGAGATGGCGGGGAAGGCGATGGAGCCCCCGCCCGCCTGGCGCAGCAGGGCGAGGCTGCTGCGGTAGCAGCCGGCGAGCAGTGCGGCCTCGCCCCGCTCGCCGCCGTGCCAGACCGGCCCGACGGCATGGATGACGTGGCGCGCCTTCAGCGCGAAGCCGGGCGTGATGCGTGCCTCCCCGGTGGGACAGGGCGCGAGCGGCGCGCAGGCCGCAGCCAGCGCGGCCTCCCCGGCACGACGAAAAATCGCGCCGCAGACGCCGCCGCCCATCGCCAGCCGCTCATTCGCGGCGTTGACGATGGCGTCCACGTCCAGCGTGGTGATGTCGGCGATGATGGCGCTCAGTCCCACGCGCGTCCTCCGCGGGCGAGCCTAGGCCA
>JAYRQX010000611.1:0-4347 GCA_041910415.1 Acetobacteraceae bacterium
GCGACCCCCTATCTGGTGCGGCCGGCCTCCGATCCGCGGGCGCTGACGACGCCCATGGACCGGTTCCGGCCCGCGACGGACATGGAGCGCATCATCCTTCGCCGGCAGACGACGCGCGGTGGCGGGCAGGCCGCTCCGGAAACCCGCCGCCCGCCGGTCGATGCCGGCTTCATCGTGGAGTGAGACGGATGTCTTCGGAAAAGCCCCGTCACCGCTGGCTGCCCCTGCTCACGCTGCTCGCCTTCGGTGGCTGCGGAACCGATTGGGACGTCGCGGGCCCGGACCGCCCCGGCACCTGGCAGCCGGAAGGCTCCAACGCCGCCAATCTGCAGGCCATGGTCGCCACCCCCGCGCATCTCGACCGCGGCGTGGGCGCCTCGACGGATCGCGGCGCGCAGGGTGCCGATGCGGTCGAACGACTGCTGGACGATCGCCGTCGCGCCCTGCCGATCACCCGGACGACCACGGTCGGTGGCGCGCCTGCGGCCTCGCCCTCCGGGGGACGCTGAGACATGAGCGGCAGCACCACCGATACCCTTCCCGCACTGCGCAGCGGTGCGGTCACGGCCGAGGGCGGCGACCGCCCGCGGCTCATCGCCTTCATCGCCGACGAGAACAGCGAGGCGGCGCTGCGCGGCGGCCTTGCGGACGTGGTCGAGGGGATGCAGGTCCGCCGCGGCAACATCCGCAGCGCGACCAAGGCACTCGAGCGCGAGACCACGCCGCGCGTGCTGCTGGTCGACATCGCGGGGGTCGAGGACCCGGTCGCGGCGCTCGACGAGCTCGCCTCGGTGTGCACGCCCGATGTGCGCGTGCTGGTCGTGGGCGAGCAGACCGGGATCGGCTTCTACCGTGAACTGACGCGCGACCTCGGCGTCGCCGAGTACATCCACAAGCCGCTGACGCGCGATGCGGTGGCGCGGCTGTTCGGGCCGCATGTCGCCGGCGCCTCGGCCGAGGAGCAGCCCAACCGCGGCGGCCGCATCATCGCCGTCTGCGGCGTGCGCGGCGGCACCGGGGCCACCACGATCGCGGTGAACCTGGCGCTGCAACTCGCCGATGCGAGCCGCAGCTACGTGGCGCTCGTGGACCTGCACCTGCGCGGCGGCACGGCCGCGATGATCCTGGGGGCGCGGCCGGGCAGCGGCATGCGCGCCGCGCTCGAGGAACCCGACCGCGTGGACGCGCTGTTCCTGGACCGCGTCGGCATTCCCGTCGATGAGCGCGTCCGGCTTTTCGCGGCCGAGGAGCCGTGGGAGGCCGACCCGCATCCGTCGGAGGAAGGCATGCGGCGCCTGCTGGCCACCCTTCGCCAGCGCTTCAACTCGATCGTGGTCGACCTGCCGATGCCGCCCAGCCCGGCCGAGAAGATCGCGTTGCAGGAGGCGCGCCATCGCGTGCTGGTCATGGGGCCCGACGTCGCGAGCATCCGCGACGCCGTGGCGCTCAGGAAGATGATGAGCGGGCTCGGCGGCTCCGCCCGCATGCTGACCGTGCTGAACAGGTCGGACCTGGCCGGCGGCCTCAAGACCAAGCTGGTCGAGGAAGGGCTCGGCACCGCACCGGATATCGTCGTCCCCGACCTGCCGAAGCATCTGCCGCGCGCGGCCAATCTCGGACGCCCGGCGCTGCGCGAGAGCGCCCAGTTCCGCCGCTCGCTCGCGCCCCTGACGCAGGAGATCTCGGCCGTGCGCGCCGGCGGTTCCGGCAGCGGCCTCTTCTCACGCCTGTTTGGACGGAGCTGAGCATGCGCGCCTTCGGACGACGGCGGGATCTCGCGACGACGCAGCCTCCGCCAGTGGGCGAAGTCGAAGCGCCCGTGATGAACGGCGGCTCGTACGAGTCCGCCATCGTGACCACCCAGCCCATGGAAACGGGCGAGGGCGGCCCGATCCAGCGCCTGCGCAACCTGGTGATGGAGCGCGTCGATCCCGTGATCGCCGCCGAGCTCCCGCCCGGCGCGCTCCGCGCGCAGCTCGAGGAACTCGTCAACGAGGTCGCGAACCGCGAACGGATCGAGATCTCGGGCCGCGAGCAGGCGCGGATCGCCGAGGAACTCGCCCACGACATGGTGGGCTACGGGCCGCTCGAGCCGCTGCTGAGCGACGACACCATCAACGACATCATGGTCAACGGGCCGGAGCGCACCTTCGTCGAAATCCGCGGCAAGGTGGTGCAGGCCAACATCCGCTTCCGCAACGCGCAGCAGGTCGCCGCCATCGCGCAGAAGATGGCCGCGACCGTCGGCCGCCGCGTCGATGAATCGAGCCCCCTCGTCGATTGCCGCCTGCTCGACGGCAGCCGCGTCAACGTCGTCTTCCCGCCGCTCGCGCTGGATGGGCCCTACATCTCCATCCGTAAGTTCATGAAGCGGAAGTTCGACCTCGACGCGATGGTGCGCAACCAGTCGATGAGCCAGGCGCTCGGGCGCGTGCTGGAGATCGGGGCGCGATGCCGGTTGAACGTGGTGATCTCGGGCGGCACGGGTTCGGGCAAGACGACCATGCTGAACGCCATGAGCCGCCTGATCGACCATGGCGAGCGCATCGTGACCATCGAGGACGCGGCCGAACTCCAGCTGCAGCAGCCGCATGTGGTGCGCATGGAAACGCGCCCGATGAACCTCGAAGGCCGCGGCGAGATCACGCAGCGAGACCTCGTCAAGAACGCGCTGCGTATGCGCCCCGACCGGGTGATCCTGGGCGAGGTCCGCGGCGCCGAGGCCTTCGACATGCTGCAGGCCATGAACACCGGCCACGACGGCAGCTTCTGCACGGTCCACGCCAACACGACCCGCGACGCGCTCGTGCGTATCGAGAACATGGTCCAGATGGGCCAGTTCGCCCTGCCGATCCGCGCCATCCGCACGCAGATCGCTTCCGCCGTGGACCTGATCGTGCAGGTCGAGCGCATGCGCGACGGCGGTCGCCGCGTCGCCCAGGTCTCCGAGGTCTGCGGCCTCGAAGGCGACGTCATCACCATGAACGACGTCTTCGTCTTCGAGTACAGCCATGAGGACGCGAACGGCCGCATCCAGGGCCGCTGGACGACACCCGGCGTGAGGCCCGCATTCTTCGAGCGCCTGTCCTATTTCGGGCTCGGGGAATCCTGGATGCGGGCCCTCGCGAGCGCCGAGTAGCCGATGGCGAGCACCAGCCTCATCGTCCTCGCCCTGCTGGGGTTTGCCCTCACCGGGACCGCGCTGCTCCTCATGCAGATGGGCAGCGACAAGAGGCTGCGCACGCGCGTGGCGAATGCCGGCGGCGTCGTCACCACGACGGAGCAGACCCGCCAGACGGTCGAGCTGCTGCCCTCCATCCGGGTCAATGGCGGCTCCGAGCGCCCCTGGCTCGACCGGATCCGCAGGTTCTTCAACTTCTATCCGGAACTGCGTCAGGCCTATAACTATCCGATCGCCCTGGTGCTGGCGCTCGGCGTCATCGGCGGGCTGATCATGTTCAGCCGCATGCGCACCTTCCTCGGCACGCCCCTCGGCGGGCTGGTCGGCCTGATCAGTTGCGTCATGCTGATCCGCACGCTTTTCGGCATGCAGCGCAACCGCTTCCGTGACGCCCTGTTCCAGCAGATCCCCGACGCCATGGGCCTCGTCGTCCGCGCGATCCGCGCGGGCCTTCCGATGAGCGAGGCGCTGCGCAGCATCAGCCGCGAGATGCCGGCGCCGACCAAGGACGAGTTCGCGAGGATCGTGGGCGACGTCGCGATCGGCCGGCCCGTGGACGAGGCGATCATGCGCCTGCATGACCGGACGCAGCTCACGGAATTCGCCTTCCTCGCCGTGACGCTCGGCCTGCAGTCGCAGACCGGCGGCTCGCTCGCCGAGACACTCGACAACCTGGCCGACATGGTCCGCAAGCGCGTGCAGGCCGCCAAGCGCGCCAAGGCGCTGGCGGCCGAGGCGCGCATGCAGGCGTCGATCCTGATCGTGCTGCCCTTCATCGCGGCCCTCGCCATGTCCTTCATCCAGCCGGGCTATGTCGAGACCTACACGCAGAACCCGGCCGGCGTGCGCATGACGATCACGGGCTTCGTCCTGATGATCTTCGGCATCCTGACCATCCGCTGGCTGATCATCCAGGCCGGCAAGGACTGAGGAGGGCGCCGCCATGGAAACGGGCATCATCGTCATCGCCGGGCTCTCCGGATTGGGCGCGCTGATTCTGGCGCTGGCGGCCGCCGCGGTGCTCGCGACATCGGCCGAGGAACGCGATCTCTCGACCCATCTGCGCGATGTCGTGCGTCCGCCGGACCGGAACTTCGCGCAGGTCACGACCCAGGCCGGGGCGAGCACCTGGACGGTTCCGTTCCGCCGGATCGGCGATGCCGTCC
>JAYRQX010000612.1:0-4488 GCA_041910415.1 Acetobacteraceae bacterium
CACGCCGAGCGCATCGACGGCCATGGCGCCGCCGCCGCCCGTGGTCGTCATGGCGCTGACGGCGCGGTTCGGCTTGGCCAGCGGCTTGCGGCCGATCAGCAGGGCGGGGAGTTCCAGCAGCGCTTCCAGCATCGTGACGCGCGCGATGCCGTTGGCACGAAAGAAGGCCTCGCAGGCCGCGTCGGACCCGGCCAGCGCACCGGTGTGGCTGGTGGCGAGCTCCGCGCCGAAGGGCGAGCGGCCGAGCTTGTAGGCGATGATGGGCTTGCCGAGCTGGTGCGCACGGCGCGCCGCGGCCGCCATGCGATCGGCGTCGCGGATCGCTTCCAGGAACAGCAGCACCGCGTCCACGTCGTCGCGCTCGACCAGCAGGTCCGCGATCTCGCCGGCGGCGAGATCCGCCTCGTTGCCGGTGGAGAGCAGGTAGGAGAAGCCGATGCCGCGCGCCGCCCCGCGCGCCATGATGGCGCCGAGCATGGAGCCCGACTGCGAGACCAGCGCGAGGCGGCCGGGCAGCAGGCTGTCCGCCTCCAGCGCCGCGTTCACGGAACAGGCGGTCTTCGCTTGCAGGTTCACCAGGCCCATGGAGTTGGGCCCCAGGATGCGCACGCCCGCTTCGCGCGCCGAGGCCAGCAGGCGCTTCTGCATGGCCATGCCTTCCTCGCCGGCTTCCGCGAAGCCGTCGGCCAGCACGGCCGCGACCGGCACGCCCTTGGCGGCGACCGCCGCGATCTGGCTTTCCACCTGCCGCGTGCCGAGCAGGATATAGGCGAAATCCACCGGCCCCGGGATGTCGGCGAGCGAGGCATAGGATTTTTCGCCGAGGATCTCCGGCGCGCGCGGGTTCACCGGGAAGATCGCGCCGGTGAAGCCGTGCTTGCGCAGATAGATCTGCGCGCGCGCCGTCAGCCGCGTCGCATCCGCCGAAGCGCCGATCAGCGCGATGCGGCGCGGGTTGAGCAGCGCGTCGGAGAGCGTGGTCATGGGTCAGCGTCCCGGTCGAAGCGCGCAGGTCTCCGGCAGCGTGGTGCCTGCGGGCGAGAGGATGGCGAGGAAGGCGGGCGTCGGCGCCTCGGCCGGCAGCGGCGCCAGTTGGAAGTCGAGGAGCAGTGTGTTGCCGGCCGCGATCAGCGCGCGCAACTGGACGCGGGCGGCCATTTCGCGCGTCACGCGCATCAGCGCGGCGCGGCTGCCCTCGGGCTGGCCCGGCAGGCCCTGGACCACCACGATCGCCTGGGGCCGTGTCCAGGGCTGGCCCGAAGGCAGCGGATCGAGATGGCGCACGCCATCGGCGAAGACGCAGGGTGCGCCGCGCAGCACGGGCTCCACTTGCGTCGCCGCCGGCAGGGCCTGCGCGGCGGCGAGCAGATCGGGCGACGGTTGCGCCGCGGCGGGCAGGGCCAGGGCGCAGAACGCCACCGCCAGGCCCGCCGGCCGCGTCACGTCAGACAGGATCCCAGCAGAACACGTCGCCCGAGCGCTCGAGCGGCGAGAAGGCCGGCTTGAGCATGGGCAGCGCGTATTCGGCGATGAGTTCCGGCGTCCAGCCCTCGGCGCGGTGCACGCCCTTCACGGGACGGATCTGGCTGTAGACAAACAGCTCGTTCATGCGGGGCGAGAAGATCTGGCCCGTCACGTCCTTCGCGGCGTCGGAGGCCAGGAAGACGGCGAGCGGCGCGTTCTTCTCTGGCCCCATGGCCATGATGCGCTCGACGCGGCGCTTCTGTTCCGGCGTCTCGGCGGGGATGGTGCCGGTCATGCGCGACCAGGCGAAAGGCCCGATGCAGTTGGAGCGGACACCGAAGCGCGCCATGTCGAGCGCGATCGACTTCGACAGGCCGACGATGCCGAGCTTGGCCGCCGAGTAGTTCGCCTGGCCGAAATTGCCGATGAGGCCCGAGGTCGAGGTCATATGAACGAAAGCGCCGCTTTCCTGCTTGCGGAAATGCGTCGCCGCCGCGCGGCTGACGAAGAAGGAGCCGTTGAGATGGACGGCGATCACCGACAGCCACTCCTCGGGCGTCATGCGATGAAAGATCTGGTCGCGCAGGATGCCGGCGTTGTTCACGACGATGTCGATGCGGCCGAAGTGGTCGAGCGCCGACTGCACGATCTTCTGCGCGCTGCCCCATTCGGCGACGCTGTCGGTGCAGATTTCGGACTGGCCGCCGCGCTGGGTGATGATGGCCTTGGTCTGCTGCGCGGGCGTCGCGTCCTGGCCCTCGCCGGAGACGGAGGCGCCGACATCGTTGATGATGACCTTGGCCCCCTGATCGGCGGCCATGATGGCGATCTCGCGCCCGATGCCGTTGCCGGCCCCCGTGACGATCGCGACTTTTCCTTCGAGCATGTTCGGCATGGGCGTTTCCTCCAGCGAATGACGGATGCAGTGTTGTAGTCCGGTGCTCGCGGGGCGTGAAGCCGGGCGCGGCTTGCCGCGCATGGCAGGCCCGCGCTACTGCGCCGGAAGCCTCTTGGGGGTGTGGGTTGAGTCTCGTCGTCCTCGACAGCGTCGGAAAAACCTTCCGTGGCCGCACCGGCGCGTGGGAGGCGGTGCGCGATTTTTCCCTGACCCTGGCCGAGGGCGAGTTCTTCTGCCTGCTCGGTACCTCCGGCTGCGGCAAGACGACCGTGCTCAACATGGTGGCGGGCTTCGACGCGCCGACGAGCGGGCGCATTCTCCTCGACGGCAAGCCGGTGACGCGCCCCGGTGCCGATCGCGGCGTGGTGTTCCAGGGCCATGACAGCCTCTATGACTGGCTGACGGCGGAGGGGAACATCGGCTTCGGCCCGCGGCTGCGCGGCGTGGCAAAGGCCGAACGCCGCAGCGCGGCACAGAAATTCCTGAACCTGGTCGGTCTGACGGGGCAGGGTGCCAAACACCCGTCGGAGCTGTCGGGCGGCATGAAGCAGCGCATCCAGATCGCGCGCGCGCTGGCGAACGATCCGCGCATCCTGCTGATGGACGAGCCCTTCGGCGCGCTGGATGCGATGACGCGCGCGGTGCTGCAGGGCGAGTTGTCCCGCATCTGGGCGGAAACGAAGAAGACAGTGTTGTTCATCACCCATGACATCGAGGAAGCCTGCGCGCTCGCGACCCGCATCGGCGTGATGAAGCGGGGCCCCGGCGGCACGCTGAAGGCCGTGGTGCCGGTGGCGCTGCCCTTTCCCCGCGAACGCACATCGGATGGCTTCATGGCGGTGTTCCGCCAGGTCCATGCCCTGATCCATGAGGAAATCCATGGCCACTAGAAGCTGGACCGTGGTCGGCGGCTATGTCGCCGACTTCGCGCTGCTGTTCGCGATCTGGCACCTGGCCGCGACGACCATCGCGCGGTCGGCGCTGTTCCCGCCGCCCTGGCCGGTGCTGGAGCGCGGCTGGGTGCTGATCGACGACGGCATCCTGCAGGAACAGGTTGTGGCGTCGCTGCGCCGCATCCTCCAGGGGTTCCTGCTGGGGAGCGCGATCGGGGTACCCGTCGGGCTGGCGATCGGCTCCTTCCGCCCGGTGCGCTGGCTGCTGGAACCCTGGACGGAATTCTTCCGCTTCATCCCGGCGGTCGCGATGATCACCGTCGCCGTGATCTGGTTCGGCATCGGGGAGGAGAGCAAGGTTTTTCTCATTGCCTACACCACGGTCTTCGTCGTCATCATCTCGACGGCGGCGGGCGTCGGCGCGGTGGGGCGGGACAAGATCCGCGCGGCGCAATGCCTGGGGGCGACGCCGTTGCAGGTGTTCTACCTGGTCTCGCTGCCGGCGACGGTGCCCTACATCCTGACGGGCATGCGGCTCGCCATGGCCAACGCCTTCGTCACCATCGTGGCGGCGGAACTGGTGGCGTCGAATGACGGGCTGGGCAAGATGCTATGGGATGCGCGGCTCTTCATGCAGATCGAGGACATTTTTGTCGCGCTCGTGGCCCTCGGCCTGCTGGGCTTCGCGACGGATCGCGTGTTCCGGCTGCTGATCCGGCTGTTCGCCGGGCGGTTCAACGCGACGGTGTAGCGCCGGCGCGGTTTCCCGCCAGGAAGCACAGGATCGCCATCCCCTGCACCGCCATCGCCAGCCCGAAGGCCGGTGCCGATCCCGCATAGGCCAGCACCACGCCGAAGACCGCAGGCGCAAAGGCGTAGCCCGCCTGGCCCGTGGCGACGATCAGGGACACCACGCGCTGCACTTCCTCCGGCACGAACTCCACCTGCGCGATCAGGGGCGGCAGGGAGGTGACGTTGCCGATGCCCGCGCCCACCAGCAGCACGCCCGCCAGCAGCAGGGGCACGGCCTCGCCCGCGGCCAGGATCAGCGCTGCGCCGCCCACAAGTTGCACCACCAGGTTCCCCGCCGCGATCACGCGCCGGCTCCGTCCCGGCGTCACGAAACGCGCGCCGACCGAACGCCCCGCGATGGCCGCGATGGTCGCAACCCCCATCGCCAGCCCCGCGCCCTGCCGCCCCAGCGCCGGCACCAGCAGCGCATAGAGATGCGCG
>JAYRQX010000613.1:0-6272 GCA_041910415.1 Acetobacteraceae bacterium
AAGGCGAAGCCGTGATGCGTGCCGGGCCAGGTTTCGACGCGATGCCGCACCGGCGTCGCGGCAAGGGTCTCCCGGATTGTGCCGGGAACGCCGGCGGGCACATAGGGATCATCCTCGGCGAAGATGACCAGCGCCTCGCCTGCGCGGAGCCCGGCGAGGCGCCGGTGAGGCGAGGCATCGTCCTCCATGACCAGGCGCGTCCCGTAGAAGGACGCCGCCGCGGCGACACGCCCCGGATGTTCGAGCATTGCCAGCAGCGCGAAACGCCCACTCATGCAATAGCCGACGACAGCGACAGGACCGGGACCGAGGGCATCCAGCATGGCCGGCATGTCGGCGGCGACCATGGCGTTGGTGACGCCACGCGCCAGGTTCAGCACGCGCGTCTTCTCGCCCGTCTCCTCGCGTTCGAAGCGCACGCGGTCGAAGCCGATAGTCCTCGCAACGCGCCAGTACAGATTCGGCAGCAACGTCCGGTGGCCGGCACCGGCCAGTCTGTCGCACATCGTGACGAGGGCCGGGCGGATGCCCGGCGCATCCATCAGGAACAGCACGGGACAGCCCGTTGCCGCAGCGGGTTCGAAGAGCCCGGCATTGATGGTCCCGTCCTCGGTCGGGATATCGATCTCGCGCATGGCATTCCTCCGCAGCGGTCCGATGCTAGAGCAGATCCCGATGAGGCCGCATCGCCCGATCGGGTGAAGATTCGCGCCTGAATAAGGACCTGGACCAGTTCCTGTGAGCGCAAGGATCGGGATATCGGTCCGGACGCGGCCGTGTGGCGGCGACACATGCGGCTGGCCTCTCCCGGCGCCGGGCGCCGCGTGGCATTGTTGCGGGAACACCTCGTGAGACCAGCCGCATGTTCCTGAACCGCCGGTCGGCGCTGACCCTCGCATTGCCTGTCCTGGGCGCAGCCTGTGGTGACCGTGTGCCGGCGGAACCGACGCCGATCTCCTCCGGGCCTCCATCCTACGGCCACCTCACGCCGATCCGGCTGGATGTCTCGGCGATCGACATCGCCAATCCGTCCGTAGGCCCCGCGACGTTCGTCGTGCCGCCGGCCCCGATCGTGCCGGCGCAGGCGATGCTGACCATGGCGCGGGACCGGCTGGTCGCGGCGGGCGGATCGGGCCGCGCGCGCTTCACCATCCTCGCCGCGAGCCTGACCCGGCAGCGCGTATCCGATGGCGGCCTCTTTTCATCGCCGACGGAGAGTCTGACCTGCACGATGCGCTGCCGGGTCGAGATCCTGGGCGCGGAGGGCGAGCCACCCCTCGGCTTCGCCCAGGCCGAGGCCAGCCGCAATTCGGTCTCGCCGTCCGGTTCGGCCGCCGAGCGATCGGCCGCAGCCGACCGCATCGTCCGCAATGCCATGGCCGACCTGAACATCGAATTCGAGTATCATATCCGGCACAACCTGAGGCGCTGGCTCGTGGCCACCCCGGCGGGCGGGTCCGCCGTGCAGGCCGAGGATCTTCCCCGGCGATAATGCGTCCCACCAAGGAGGAAACCATGGCGACCATCACGCTCAGCAACCCCGAGGGCGCGCCGAAGCCGGCCTCGCCCTATTCCCAGGCGGTGCTCGTCACCGGTGAGGCGCGCCGCCTCGTCATCTCGGGCCAGATCGGCGTCAAGCCGGACGGCACCATCCTCGACGATCCCGAAGCGCAGGTGGAGCAGGCGCTCGCGAATATCGGCGCCATCCTGAAGGCGCATGGGATGACGGCGAAGAACATCGTCAAGGTCACGGTCTTCCTGACCGACCCAGCGCTGATCGGTGCCTGGCGCGCCAAGCGGAGCAGCTTCCTGCAGGGCCATGCGCCCGCGAGCACGCTGTTGATCGTGGCCGGCCTTGCCGATCCGCGCTTCAAGGTGGAAGTGGAGGCCGAAGCGGTCGCCTGACGGCGGCGGCCGCTCAGCGCGCGAAGCACAATCGGGCCCGCGGCGACGTGCCGCGGGTCGACGTCACGGTGCCAGGCCGGCCGCGCTATCCGGCCATCAGCCTTCGACGCTGTCGCAGCGGCGGCCACTGATGAACGACATGAACTCGCGCCGCGTCGTGGGGTCGTCGCGGAACGCGCCGAGCATGCGGCTCGTCACCATCGTGACGCCTGTCTTGTGCACGCCGCGGGTTGTCATGCACTGGTGCGCGCTTTCGATCACGACCGCCACGCCCTTCGGGCGCAGCACGTCGTTGATGGTGTTGGCCACCTGCGCCGTCAGCTTTTCCTGGATCTGCAGGCGCTTGGCGTAGATATCCAGCACGCGCGCAAGCTTGCTGATGCCGACGACGCGGCCCGCGGGCAGGTAGGCGATGTGCGCGCGGCCGATGATCGGCACCATGTGATGCTCGCAATGGCTCTCCAGCCGGATGTCGCGCAGCACGACCATCTCGTCATAGCCATCGGTCTCCTCGAAGGAGCGCGCGAGCACCTCGGCAGGGTCCTCGCCATAGCCCGCGAAGAACTGCTCATAGGACTTCACGACGCGCTTCGGCGTGTCGAGCAGCCCTTCGCGCGTCGGATCGTCGCCGGCCCAGCGCAGCAGGGTGCGCACGGCGGCTTCGGCCTCGTCGCGCGTCGGGCGGGTGCCGGTCTGGGCATCTGCGCCGCGCGAGCGCGCCTTGGTCTGAACGGTCACATCCATCTCTCCGGTGGCGCGGGCGCGGCTCCCGCCCTTCCTGCCTGCCCCGGAGATGGGAATATCCGACTGCTGCGCAAGGTTATTCCGTGCGGATTCCTTCCGCCCCTTCAATGCACGCGCCCCGAGGGCTGGTGGGGGCTGTCCAGGCTGAAGGCCGGAATCGCCACGTCGAAACTCTCGCCCGAGCCCGTGACCACCATGTGGTAGGCGCCCTCCATGAAGCCGGACGGCGTCGGCAGTGGCGTGCCCGATGTGTATTCGAAGCTCTCGCCGGGATCGAGGGTCGGCTGCTCGCCCACCACACCCGCGCCGTGGACCTGCTGCGTGCGGCCCTGCCCGTCCGTGATGCGCCAGGTGCGCTTGAGCAGCTGCACCGTCTCGGGGCCCTTGTTCTCGATCGTCACGCGATAGGCCCAGACGAAATGGGCGCGGTCAGGCTCGCTCTGGTCGGCCAGGTAGAAGGCGCGCACGGTGACGCGGATCTGGCGTGTCGTCGCGGAGAAGCTGCTGTCTTGCCGTGCCATGGCGTGGTGTCCCTGGCGCAGTGAACGCCGGGCAAGGCCCGGCTGTCCACTCCGCTGTCAGCCCGAACGCCCCGCGCCGGCCGTCGCGACGCCGGCGCCGACCAGCACGGAGCCGCCGGCGCGGTTGAGGGCGCGCCGCACGGAAGGCCGGCGCACCGCGCCGGACAGTCGCGCGGCGAGCAGCGCATAGATGAGCGCATTCATCGCCGCGAGCGTCACGAAGCTTGCCACCAACGCCGCGGCCTGAGGCAGGAAGGGCGTGGCCGGGTTCACGAAGAGCGGCACGAAGGCCACGAAGAAGGCGATGCTCTTCGGGTTCAAGGCCGTCACCACATAGGCGTCGCGCATCGCCCGCCGCGCGGTCACCGGCGGCAGCGCACCCTCCTGGACCGGCGCGCGGAAAAGCTTCACGCCGAGCCAGACCAGGTAGGCCGCACCCGCCCATTTCAGCGCCATGAACAGCGTGGCCGAGGCCGCCAGCAACGCGCCCAGCCCCGCCAGCGACAGGGTCATCGCCGTGAGGTCGCCGAGCGCCACGCCGGCGACCAGCGGCAGCGCCGCCCGGCGGCCGCCGCCGAGCGACTGCCCGATCACCAGCAGGATGGTCGGGCCCGGAATCAGCAGCATGACGACGGACGCGGCCAGGAAAGCGAACCAGGTTTCGAGCGCCATGCGTGCCGTTCCCTTCGTCTCAGCCGGCGGCGGCGGCCAGCGCCTGCTCCAGATCCTCGATGATGTCCTGCACCTCTTCGAGACCCACGGAGAGCCGCACCGTGCCGTCGCCGATACCGAGCTTCGCACGCTCCTCGGCGCCGATGCGCATATGCGTCGTCGTCGCGGGATGCGTCGCCAGGGACTTGGAATCGCCGAGGTTGTTGGAGATGTCCACCAGTCCGAGCGCATCCATGAAGCGGAAGCACGTCTCCTTGATTCCGCCGGGGCCGGGCTTGAGGTCGAAGGTGACGACCGTGCCGCCGTCGCTCATCTGCGACCTGGCCAGCGCCTGCTGCGGATGGTCGGCGCGCATCGGGTAGAGGACGCGCGCAATCTCCGGCCGTCCGGCCAGGGTGTCGGCGACCTTCGCCGCCGCTTCGCATTGCGCCTTCACGCGCAGCGACAGCGTCTCCAGCCCCTTCAGGATGACCCAGGCGTTGAAGGCGCTGATCGACGGGCCGGTGTTGCGGATGAAGGGTGTCAACACCTCGTCCACCCACTTCTTCGAGCCCAGCACCGCGCCGCCGAGGACACGGCCCTGCCCATCGAAATGCTTGGTGGCGGAGTAGATGACGATGTCGGCGCCCATCTCCATCGGCCTCTGCAGCAGCGGCGTGGCGAATACATTGTCCACCGCAACCAGCGCGCCCGCGGCATGCGCCAGCGTCGCCACCCTGCGCAGGTCGACGATTTCCAGCATCGGGTTGGACGGCGTCTCCAGCAACACCATCGTGGTCGGCCTCGACAGCGCCTTCTCCCACTGGGCCAGGTCGGCGCCGTCCACGAACTCGGTCTGGATGCCGTAGCGCGGCAGCAGGGTGGAGACGATCCAGTGGCAGGACCCGAACAGCGCGCGCGCGGCGACGATGCGATCGCCCGTCTTCAGTTGCGACAGTATGGCCGCATGGACCGCCGCCATGCCGGTCGCCGTGCAGCGGCAGGCCTCGGCGCCCTCGATCAGCGCGAGCCGTTCTTCCAGCATCGCGACGGTCGGATTGCCGAAGCGGGAATACTGGTAGTGCGTGACCGTGCCGTTGAACGTGCCTTCGGCCTGGGCCGCGCTGTCATAGACGAAGCCCGAGGTGAGATAGAGTGCCTCGGCCGTCTCGGCGAAATTCGAACGCATCTGGCCCCCGCGCACGAGCTGCGTGGCAGGGCGGAAGGGGCGGTCGGCGGGCGGCTTGGCCATGGGACACCTCAACACAACGCGGCGTCCGGCCCCCTGGAACGGGGACGCGAGGATCCGAAAGACCCCCGACGGCCGTTTAGCGCGCTTGTTTTGAACGGGCTTCCGGCCGCTGCGCGGCGGTCGCTGGAAGTGAACCGTTCCCCCGAGGGGACCTCGCCGCAAGCTGGCCGGACAAATCGCGAGGGACGCCAGGGCGTCGCCGCATCGCATAGGGCCGCCGGCCCGCCGGCGTCAAGAACCCGGCGGCGGTGGAGCGGCGCGCCCTGCCTGCGCGGCGCGCCACAGGGCGCCGAGCCACAGGCCCCATGCTGGCGGGTCCGCGACCTCCAGCCTGGCGCCTGGAGACACTGTCAGTTCCCCCAGCCAGACCCGGTCCCCGTCCAGCAGGAAATCCACGCGCAGGAAATCGAACCCCGCCGACAGCGTCGCCGCCGTGGCCTTGATCCAGGCCAGATCGCAGGTGGGGAAAGGCATCGCCTCGTGTCGCTGCGGCCCCATGCGGAAGGAAAGCGGGCGGCCGTCCATATCGAAATGGCAGAAGCTCGTGGTCCCGCCCGGCGCGGTCCGGCGCAGGCGGATCAGGTGCGTCACTCCGCCGAAGGCGAAGATCCTGAGGTCGGGTGGCGCCCCTTCGCCCGGGGATGGCAGCAGCGGCTCGGCCAGGATGCGCGGGGCGATGTTCCGGTAGGCCCATTCCTGCCAGAGATCGGCGTAGCAGCGGCCCAGCCAGTCATCGAACTGCGCGGCGATCGCGACGCGGTCGGCCGTCGCGGCATCCGGCACCGCGATGTTCCAGCCCGAGCCATGATTGGCCTTGAGGATGAAGGCCGGGGGCAGGCTGTCCCAGGGGATGTCGGCGCCGCGGTCGCAGACGGCGAGCACCGGCACGGAGGCGTCCACGCCCAGCCGCTCGATCGCGAAGCGGCGGGCTTCCAGCTTGTCGGCAAGCCGGGTCCAGATGGGGCGCCGGTCCAGGACCATGCTGCGCATCATGAAGTCGTTGAGCGTACGTGGTGCGAGCAGCCGCGGCCAAGCCCCATGCACCGCGCGGAAGCGGCGCATGACGCGCAGCACGTCCCGCGGGACGGTCGGGTCGGCCAGCAGCGCAACCAGCGCCCTGGTCATGCTTGCGGGCGGGGGCTTGCGAGGCGCATGGGGCTGAACCTATACACGGGTAGCGTTGCGGGCGTAGTTCAGAG
>JAYRQX010000614.1:0-3843 GCA_041910415.1 Acetobacteraceae bacterium
CAAGCCGAGCCACGCCGCGGCGCGCCCCAGGGCAGCCGTCCAGCCGATGCGCGCGGTATTGTGGGAGACGTCCAGAAGAATCAACCTCCGGTCGCACTCTACAGCGCATCGCGCCCCGTGCTACACGCCGCGCGCCATGTCCGTCCGCACCCGCTTCGCGCCGTCCCCCACGGGGTTCCTCCACATCGGCGGCGCCCGCACCGCGCTGTTCAACGCGCTGTTCGCGCGCCGCCACGGCGGCCAATACCTGCTGCGCATCGAGGACACCGACAGGCAGCGCTCCACCCAGGAAGCGGTGCAGCAGATCCTCGACAGCCTGGACTGGCTGGGCCTGTCGCCGGACGAGCCGCCCGTCATGCAGTCCGAGCGCGAGGCGCGCCATGTCGAGATCGCCCACGCGCTGCTGGCGATGGGCCGCGCCTACTACGCCTACGACACCGCCGAGGAACTCCAGCAGATGCGCGAGCGCGCCATGGCCGAGGGCCGCCCGCCCCGCTATGACGGCCGCTGGCGCGACCGCGATCCGTCGGAGGCACCGGCCGGCGTCACCGGCGCCATCCGCATCAAGGCGCCGCGGGAGGGCGAGACCGTCGTCGCCGACCTGGTGCAGGGCGAGGTCCGCGTCGCCAACACCGAGCTCGATGACATGATCATCCTGCGCAGCGACGGCACGCCCACCTATCTGCACGCCGTTGTGGTGGACGACCATGACATGGCGATCACCCATGTCATCCGCGGCGACGACCACCTGACCAACACGTTTCGCCAGTGCATGGTCTATGACGCCATGGGCTGGAAGCGGCCGCATTTCGCGCACATCCCGCTGATCCACGGCGCCGATGGCGCGAAGCTGTCGAAGCGCCACGGCGCCGTCAGCGTGCTCGAATTCCGCGAGCAGGGCTTCTTGCCCGAGGCTGTCTGCAACTACCTCATGCGCCTCGGCTGGGGGCACGGGGACGAGGAAGTCATTCCCCGCGAACGGGCTGTCAAAATATTCGACGTGGACGGTATTGGCCGCGCGGCGTCGCGCATGGACTACGCCAAGCTCACCCATCTCAACGGCGTCTATCTCCGCCAGGCCGACGACGACCGCCTGACGCGCGAGGTGCTGGAGCGCCTGGCCAAGCGCACCGTGGGCTTCGGCACAGAAGGCGCCGAGCGCATCCGCCTGCTCATGCCGGACCTCAAGGAGCGGGCGAAGAACCTTGAGGAACTCGCCGGCGCCGCCGCCTTCGCCGCCCATGACGGCCCGCCGCCGATGGAGGCCAAGGCCGCCGCGCTGCTGACGGCGGACGCCAAGGCGCGGCTCGCCGACCTCGCCGTCTTCCTGACCGATCTGCCCGGCTGGGAGCGGCAGGACCTGGAGCAGTGGCTGCGCGACTACGCCGATGTGAAGGGCGTGAAGCTCGGCCAGGTGGCGCAGCCGCTGCGCATCGCGCTGACCGGCAGCACGCAGAGCCCGCCGATCGACGCGGTGCTGTTTGCGCTGGGCCGCGCCGAGGTGATGAACCGCATCCTGGCGGCGGCCGAGTAAGGATTCCTTACCGCCTTACGGCCTTACCAATTCGGGGGTGTTTTTCGCGGCCTCGGACAAAACGCCGAAGGAGACGGGCGCACGCGCGCAAGGCTGCGCGCGCCTGAAGTTCCGGTGGGGTAAGGATGGGTAGCGCTCCCCTCGGGCGTGTTTTTGGCCACATGACTGACATATGATAGGAAAAAAAGCAAGATAAAGCCGGGGGAGGGAACTCCCCCGATCCCCCTCCTTTTTCTGATAGATAGCGCAGGATGGGAATGCGGGAATTCTTGACGGGGATGCGAAGAATGAATAAAAACCTAGGTATGAAGCAGCCCCGCCACATCGCCAAGCTCACCGCCAAGAACCAGCTGACCCTGCCGGCGTCGGCCGTGCAGGCGCTCGGCAGGCCCAGCCATTTCCGGGTGCATGTCAGCCAGGGCGCGCTGATCCTCTTCCCCGCGCGCCTCGCGAGTGACGAGGAGGTGCTGTCCCGCCTGACCCGCCGCGGCATGGCGCCCGAAGTGGTGGAGGAGGTGCGGGCGGCGTTGCAGCCGAAGTGACCGGCCGCGCTATTGTGCAAGCGGCGGCCGCTTCCCCGCCCAGGGCCGCGCTTCCTCGAACGCCGCACTCGCCTGCAACACGCCGAGGTCGTCGAAGCGCCGTCCCACCACCTGCAGGCCCACCGGCAACCCGCTCTCCGTGAAGCCGCAGGGCAGGCTCGCCGCGGGGCTGCCGGACCAGTTGAAGGGGTAGGAAAACTCCGCCCACATCAGCCAGTCCCAGTCATGCTGCGGCCAATGCGCGGGTTGCAGCTTGTCCGCGGGGAAGGCCGCGACGCTGACGGAGGGCGTGAGCAGGAAATCATAGCCCTCCATGAAGTCGTGGATCTGGCCCACATACTCGAAGCGCCGCAGCCGCATCTGCATGAATTGCGGCACCGTGAAGGTCGAGGCGTGCCGGATCATCGCGACGAAGCCCGGGTCCATGCGGCTTTCGAATTCCGCCAGGTATTCGATGCGGCCGGCGAAGGCGGCGGGCCAGAAATAGCGGATCAGCTCGGGTCCCAGCCTGCCCCAGGGCGGCGTCACCTCCTCGACGATCGCGCCCATCTCCTCGAAGGCGCGCACGGCGCGCGCGACGGGACCGGCGACCTCCGCATCCACGCGCGCATGGCCGAGGTCGGGCGACCAGGCGATGCGCTTGCCTTTCATGGAGGCCGCGTGGAGCTTCGACGCATAATTCTCGGGCGGTGCTTCCAATGACGTGTAGTCCCAGGGGTGCGGCCCCGCCATCGCCTGCGTCATCAGCGCCGCATCCGCGACGCTGCGCGTCAGCGGCCCGACATGCGTCGCCAGCTCGTTGTTCGACATCGGCCAATTGGCGACGCGCCCATGCGTCGGCTTGAAGCCATAGACGCCCGAGAAATGCGCGGGCATGCGGATCGACCCCGCCCCGTCGCCGCCCTGGTGCAGCGGCCCATAGCCGCAGGCCGCCGCGACGCCGGCGCCGGACGACGACGCGCCGGCATTCAACCCCTTGGCCCAGGGATTGTGCGTGATGCCCGAGATCGGCGCCTGGCTGACGCCCTTCCAGCCCCATTCGGCGGCGGACGTGGTCTTGCCGATCATCATCCCGCCGGCGCCGAGCAGGCGGCTGACGCAGGGCGCATCCACGTCCGGGATGGTGCCCTGCATGATCGCCGTCGCGAAATCCGTCTGCACGCCCTTGGTGTGCTGGAGGTCCTTGATGGTGACGGGGATGCCCTCCAGCAGCCGCGGTGTCTCGCGCTGCAGGAAGACGGTCTCGGATCGCTTTGCGGCGGCGAGCGCGTGGTCGGGCGTCAGCCGCATCATCGCGTTCACGCGCGGGTCGATGCGCGCGATGCGGTCGAGGATCGCCCGCGTCACCTCCACCGGCGAGAGCTCGCGCGTGCGATAGAGGGCGGAGAGCGCCCGCACGCCGAGAAAGCCGATCTCGTCCTGGTCCATCCGTCCGCTCCGCTGCCGCTGCCGCTGCCGGGCAGCCTGCAACGGGGGCCGCGCCGGGGCAATCGGCGCCGTGCCGCATGGACGCCGTGCGGGTGCGCCGCCACAGTGGCGCACCATGGGGCAGGAGGGATGATGGGGATGCGAGGCATGGCGGTGCTGCTCCTGGGAATCCTGCTCGCGGCGGCGCCGGCGCGCGCCCTCACGCCGCCCCTGTTCCGCTGCCCCTTCGTGCCCGGCAGCGCCGCGCTCACGCCTCTCTGCGAGGACAGCGCCCGTGCCTTGCGCGACTACTGGGGGGCAAGCATCGTCGCCGGGGAGAAAGCGGCCGTGCCCGACGAA
>JAYRQX010000615.1:0-1873 GCA_041910415.1 Acetobacteraceae bacterium
AACTGCCACACCGCACGATCGCCGCCCGCGTTCCACCGCGGCCGCTCCCCCTCACCGTGCAGGATCGCCACCGCCTCCCACCCCTGCGCCGGCCGGTCGCCCGTGAACTGCGGCGCCGAATCCGGCTTCACCCAGATCCCGAACCGCAGAAACCGCAGCCCGAGCGGCGGACGGTCCTGAAGAGGCTGCACGTGGCGGTAATCGACCGTCGCGATGACCCACCGCCGCGGCGCCGCGCGCGATAACACCTCCGCGATTTCCACCGCCGTGATCGGCGCGAAGTCGATAAGCTCCCCCACCCCGCCGCCCGCCATCGACCGCGCCCCGGCGTGCGTCGCCACGTCGTACGGCGGATCCGTGATCACGTGCTGCACCGTGTGCGACCCCACGATCGCCGGCACCAGCTCGCGCGCGTCGCCGTGGTAGATCCGGAACCCCGCCTCCGAGTGAATGAGCGAGTCCACGAGCGCCTGCCTCCTCGTTCGAACCGCGCCCTGCGCGCACGCCGGCGTGCAGTAAGGCCGCGCGTACGGCCGCCGCCGAAGCTCCCGGCGCAACTGGCCCGCGTCACGGCGGAATTCGCGGCCGCACGCCGCGCACGTGAGCAAGAGCGTTACGCCGTCCAGCTCCTCGTCCGGGTCCTCGCCCTCGCAGGCGAAACACGTCCACTCCGGCCCGTAGTTCACCGCCGGGCGGCCGCACCGCTCACACCGCCGCCAGAGGGCCGCAGCGCGCGAGGCCGTGAGCCGGTAGCCGAACCCGTGGGCGCCCTCGACCGCGTCGGCGCCCAATTTCTCCCGCAGGCGGGCGACGCCCACGCGCACCGCCGCGTCGCTCCGGTATGGCCCGAGGACGGCGTCGCCTAGCTCCTCCGCGCTCACGTACCGGCCCGCGTGTTCGGCCAGGTAGGCGAGGAAATCGCGCTCGCGCCGCGTGAGATGCACCCCGCCCTGCGCGCGATCGATCACCGACGGGCTGTAACGATTCGTAACTGTCACGCCCGGCGCCCCTCGAGTTCCGCCGACGCAATGGCCGCCTCGATGTAGAGTACAAGGCGCCGGGCGGCGTTCGGCGTCATCCACGCCTCCGCGCCATCCACGGCGACGACCACCCGCGCCGACGGACCATCGATGCAATGCCGATCGACCACGCCAAGAATGGCGATGCCGGCCGACGCCGATGTGAACTCCAACCGCAACCCGCGAAACAAAGTGCCGCCCGGCCCCTCCGCCACCGTCCGATGACCCGGCTTCGTCGTCATGACACGGCCTCGCTCGGCCCGTAGTGCGGGCCGCTCAGCGTGCGAATCGTGAACGCGTGCGCGCTTTCGCCCGGGAACCGCCGCGACCGCTTAAACCGCTCGAGAATGCGTTCGACATACCGCCAGCGCATGGCGCCGTTCGCGCCGCCCTCGCGGATCGCCTCATCGAGCCAGTGTTCCGGCGTGCCGAGGCCAAGCTCTTCGAGGATCATGTCCATGACCATCAACGTTGGCTCCGCGCCCGCGGCGCGCTTCCATGACGTGGCCAGGCGAGCGAGCGCGCCCTCGAGCGCCGCTTGCCCATGGATCTCCTCCCCCTCCTCCTGTTCCCCGATCCCAGATCCAAGATCCAAGATCTCATGTTCATGGATCCCATGGTGCAAGGCTTGCCCCGCTTGCTCGCCAAGGCCCGCGAAGGGTTCGCCCCCTGTTTGGCCTAGGCCATCCAGCAACCGCGCCGCTGGTTCGCCAAGGTTGAACGGCATGATCGCCTGTGTTTCCGAAGGCGATGCCGAGGCACCGCCTAGGTCGTGCTCAACGGCGCGCGGGCCCGGAAACTCGCTCGCCGCCTCCCGCGAGTGCGGCCGCTGGTGCCGCGCGAAGTTCAAAATC
>JAYRQX010000616.1:0-3827 GCA_041910415.1 Acetobacteraceae bacterium
AGGCGGCCCGCCCGGCGTTTGAGGGGCACAAAGGTCAATCCTTTGTGCAGCGGGTATCATCCGCCGGGCACGCTCCACCGCTCCACCACGCGCGCCAGCGCCATCCGCTGCTTCGCCGTCAGCATCCGCCCGCGCCCGACCCACGCCCCCAGGCTGTCCACGAATTCCCGCCGGTCGAAGCCCGGCTCCCCCGCTGCCCAGTCCTGAACCTGTGCGATCCGCGCGCGGTCCGCCTCCAGCACCGCCCCGTCGAAGACCGGCTCCACCACCACAGAAGCCGGGTCCAGCGCAAAGAAAATGCGGCAGCAGGCCATGACGTCGGCCTCCGCGCTGTGCGCGTCCTCGACGCCCTGCCCGAACAGCCGCGCATGCACCGCGCCCAGCCCTGCGCGCTCCCCTGGCCAGCAGCGGCGGGCGGCGCGCATGGTGCAGATGCCCTCCAACGCCGCCAGCGGCGACGCCTGGCCGAGCCGCCCATATTCCGCCTCGATCACCGGCCGGTCATCGGCAAGGTTGTGCGCCACCACCCAGCGCACGCCGAAGCCCGCCAGGTCCTCGGCAAACTCCGCCAGCACCGCGGCCAGCGGGCGGCCTTCCTGCAACGCGCGCCCGGTGGTGATGCCGTGGATCGCCGTCGCCGCGTCCGGAATGGTGAATCCCTCCGGCCGCACGATCGCGCCGCGCACCGCGCGCGGCGTCTCCAGCCGCTCGGCCACGATCCAGGCGATGGAGACGATGCGCGGCTGCTCCCCGCCACAGGGCAGGCCGGTCGTCTCGGTATCCACGAAAGCGTACACGCCCCGACGCTAGCGGCCCGACTCGCGCGCCCGCAACGCCGGCCTCAGAACAGCGCGGCAAAGGGCAGCACCGTCACCCGGTCCCCCGGCGCGACGGTCGTGACATCCTCCGGCAGTTCCACGAAGCCGTCCGACTGCGTCAGCGAGGAAAGCAGCCCCGCCCCCTCGCGCGGAAATTTTTGTGCGGTCGGCGGGTCTTCGCCCCGCCGCAAGGTCACGCGCACATATTCGCGGCGGCCCGCCTTCTTGCGGTAGCTGAAATCGGCCACCGCGCCCACGCGCAGCAGCGTCTCCGCCCGCGCGCCCGCCAGCCGCAGCACGAGCGGTCGCGCCAGATGCAGAAACGTCACCACGGCCGCGACGGGATTGCCGGGCAGGCCCACCACCGGCGTGCCCTCCACCATGCCCATCGCCGCCGGCCGCCCCGGCTTGATGGCAAGCCGCCAGAAGACCAGCGATCCCCCCTGCTCGATCGCGGCGCGGACATGGTCCTCCTCGCCCGTGGAGACGCCGCCAGAACTGAGCAGCATGTCGTGGGACGCCGCGGCGCTGCGCAGCGCCGCCGCCGTCGCCTCCGCCCGGTCGGGCAGGATGCCGAGATCGGACACGTCCGCCGGCAGCTTCCCGAGCAGCGCCATCAGCGTGAAGCGGTTGCTGTCGAAAGTCTGGGCGGGGCCAAGCGTCGCGCCGGGCTCGGCGAGCTCGTCGCCCGTCGAAAACACGCCGACACGAACGCGGTGCCGCACGCGCAGCGTCGCGCAGCCGAGTGCCGCGGCAAGCCCGATCTCCGCGGGGCCCAGCCGGCGGCCGGCTTCCAGCGCAATGCTCCCCTGCGGCACGTCCTCGCCCGCCGGCCGCGCATTGGCGCCGCGCGCGAGGCCGGGGGGGATCAGGATGGCCTCGCCCTCGCGCCGCACATCCTCCTGCATCACCACGCTGTCCGAACCGGGCGGCATGGGCGCGCCGGTGAAGACGCGCACCGCCTCCCCCGCGCCGACCGGCGCCTCCGCCGCCTGGCCCGCCGCAACGCGTCCGCGCTCGACCAGCCTTGTGTCGCCATCCGCCGTCAGATCGGCATGGCGGAAGGCCCAGCCATCCACGGCCGCATTGAAGAAGGGCGGCAGCGGCAGGGGTGCCGCCAGGTCGCGCGCCAGCACGCGGCCCGCCGCATCGCGCAGCGCGACGCTCTCCTCGCCCTCGGCGTCCGGCACGCGCGCGGCGATCAGCGCGGCGGCCTCCTCCACCGACATCAGCGCGCCGCCGAAGGCGAAGCAATCGTCGGACAGCTGGGCCATCTCAGCCTTCCCGCACAGAATCCCAGGCGATGGCGCCGGGCGCCCTGGCATGCGCCTCGATCAGGTCGGCCACCGCCTCCACATCGTCCAGCGCCACCCGCGGCAGGTCGTAGGGCGGCGGCGCGTCGGACGCGACGGCCACGATGCCGGGCATATCCGGATGCATCCAGGGTTTTTCGTTGGCCGCGCGCCAGACCTCGATCTTCGGGTGGGCGTCGCGCTTGAAGCCCTCGACGATCACCAGGTCCACCGGGTCCAGCTTCTCCAGCAGGGCGGGCAGCGCCGGTTCCTGCGCGCGGCGGAGCTCCGTCATCAGCGCCCAGCGCGCGCCGGAAGCGACGAGAACCTGCGTCGCGCCCGCGCGCCGGTGTTCCCAGCTGTCCTTGCCCGGCTTGTCCACATCGAAGCGATGATGGGCGTGCTTGAGCGTGGAGACGCTGCGCCCGCGCGCGATCAGGCAAGGCAGCAGCTTCACCATCAGGGTGGTCTTGCCGGCCCCGCTCCAGCCGGCCAGTCCGATCACGCGCATATCCTGATCCCGGGCAGTCGTCGGCGCGCTGCTACCCCCTGATCCGCGCCCTTGGCCAGAGCCGAACCTCGCCACGGCTTGACGGCGGTCAACGGCAAGATTACTGACTAACTCGTCAGTCATTAAAGGCGTCGCGATGCAGCCCGCCCCGCCCCGCTCCCGCCGCAAGGAAACCCGCCCCGCGGAACTCCTCGGCGCCGCGCTCGACGCCTTCCGCGCGAGGGGCTTCGCCGCCACGCGCATGGAGGACATCGCCGCCCGCGCCGGCGTCTCCAAGGGAACGATCTACCTCTACTACCCCTCCAAGCAGGCGATCTTCGAAGCCCTGGTGCGGGAGAACCTGCTGCCGAACCTCGCACGCGTCGAAGCCGCCATGGCGGCCTCGAAGGCGCGCGCGCCCGACAAGCTCCGCCAGGTCACCGCCGCCCTCGCCGAGGTCGCGCGCGACGGGCGCCTCCTCGCCATTCCGAAGCTGGTGGCGACCGAGGCCGGCAACTTCCCCGACCTCGCCCGCTTCTACCGGCAGGAAGTCGTGGCCCGCGGCCTCGCGCTCATCGCCGGCATCCTCGAACAGGGCACGGCGCAGGGCGATTTCCGCCGCCACGATCCCGAAGCCGCCGCACGCCTCTTCATGGCGCCCCTGGTGATGACCGCCATCTGGCAGAGCGCCTTCGCGCCCGTCGAGGACAGGCCGATGGACCCTGCCGCCCTCCTCGCCCTCCATGGCGAGCTCTTCGCGCGCGGGCTCGCGGCCGAGCGCAAGGATGCGCAGCCATGAAGCGGGCCACCCTTCTCCTCCTCCTCGCGCTGACCACCTGCCGCGAGAACGCGCAGACGGAGTTCGCCGGCTACGCCGAGGGCGAATACCTCCGCATCGCGGCCCCCGAGGCCGGCTGGCTGCAGGACCTGGCCGTCGCCAAGGGCCAGCGCGTCCAGGCGGGCGTGCCGCTCTTCACCCTGGAATCCACCCGCGAACGCGCCGCCGTCGCCGAGGCCCGCGCCGCGCTCGCGCAAGCGGAAAGCCAGCTCGCCGACCGCCGCATCGGCGCGCGGCCCGAGGAGATCGCCTCCATCGCGGCGCAGCTCGACGAGGCCGAGGCGACGCTGCGCCTCGCCGAGCTCACCCTGGCGCGGCAGCAGGAACTCCTGCGCACCCAGGTCGGCACCCAGGCCAATTACGACCAGGCCCGCGCGGCCGAGCGCCAG
>JAYRQX010000617.1:0-1686 GCA_041910415.1 Acetobacteraceae bacterium
GAGACATTCTCGAGCGCGAGGAGGGGCGCGCTCATGCGGCATCCTCCTCCTCGTCCTCGCCGAGATAGGCGGTAATGACCTTGGGATCGGCGCGGATCTCGGCGGGCGTGCCTTCCGCGATCTTCTCGCCATGGTCGAGCACGACGACACGATCAGAAATGCCCATGACCACGCCCATGTCGTGCTCGATCAGCAGCAGCGACCGGCCGCCGTCGCGGATGGTGCGCAGCAGGGCGGAGAGCTCGTCGGACTCCCGTGGGTTGAGGCCGGCGGCCGGTTCGTCGAGGCAGAGGAGCGCGGGATCGGTGCAGAGGGCACGGGCGATCTCGAGTCGGCGTTGCGCGCCATAGGGCAGCGCGCCGGCGGGGTCGTCCGCGCGGTCGAGCAGCTTCGTGATCTCCAGCCAGTGGCAGGCCTTCTCGATCGCCGCCTTCTCGGCGCGGCGGTAGCCGGGCAGGCCGAGCACGGCGCCGATGCCGAAGCCGGTCGCCGCCATCAGCGGCACGTGCTGCGCGACGAGCAGGTTCTCGAGCGCCGTCATGCCAGCGAAGAGCCGGATGTTCTGGAAGGTCCGCGCCACGCCGGCGCGCGCGATGCGGTGGCCGGCCAGGCGATGCAGGTCCACCCCACCGCCTTCACGCACCAGGCGGATCGCGCCCGAGGTCGGGCGGTAGAAGCCGGTGATGCAGTTGAAGACCGTCGTCTTGCCCGCGCCGTTCGGACCGATGACGGCGGTGATGTCGCCGCGTCGCGCACGAAAGGACAGATCGCGCACGGCGGTGAGGCCGCCGAAGCGCATTTCGAGATGCTCGACCGCGAGGATCGTGTCGGCCTCCATCAGCCGCGGCCCTCTGCGACATGCTCGGCACTGATCGTTCGTCGTCGTCCGAGCGCGACAGAGGGCGTGCGGGAGGAGACGAGGCCACGCGGGCGGGCGACCATGATCAACACCATGGCGAGGCCGAAGACGAGCATCCGCCATTCGTCAAGGCCGCGGAACACCTCGAAGCCCCCGATCATGACCAGCGCCGCGATGGCGATGCCGATCTGGCTGCCCATGCCGCCGAGCACGACGATCGCGAGGATGATCGCGCTTTCGATGAAGGTGAAGGATTCCGGGCTGATGAAGCCCTGGCGCGTCGCGAAGAAGGACCCGGCGAAGCCCGCGAAGCTAGCACCGAGCGCGAAGGCGGAGAGCTTCGTCGCGGTGATGTTGATGCCGAGCGAGCGGCAGGCGATCTCATCCTCCCGCATCGCCTCCCAGGCGCGCCCGAGCGGCTGGCGGCGGATGCGCGACGAGACCCAGCCGGTCAGCAAGGCAAGGGCGAGGATCAGGTAGTACAAGAACATCACGCGATGCAGCGGGGTCGGTTCCAGCCCGAAGGCATGCGCAAAGCTGCCCTCCTCGCCGCCCATGGAGAAGGGCAGGCCGAAGAAGCTGGGGCGCGGGATGCCGCCGATGCCCGCGGGGCCGTTGGTCAGGCTGACCCAGTTGATCAGCAGTACCCGGATGATTTCCCCGAATGCCAGCGTGACGATGGCCAGGTAGTCGCCGCGCAGCCGCCGCACGGGACACCCGCGCAGGACGCCCCAGACCGCCGCAAGGATGCCGGCGAGCGGCAGGCAGAGCCAGAACGAAAGCCCGAGCGCCTTCGCCAGCAGGGCGGAGGAGTAGGCGCCGACGGC